>JBLIKG010000211.1:0-4569 GCA_047636255.1 Roseivirga sp.
CAATAGGATTTTACACTTACCCTACTGCTACTCCTCCCCAATCATTAGCGGATATTAATCAGGTGAATGTGGCTTTCCCAAATCTTTCATTTAAAGGAAGTGGAGTTAAATTAGTAACTGGTGATAAAATTAATCTTGGAAGGTATCAACCTGGTACGTCTATAGCTCCTACAGACTTAGCAGATGAAAGTTTCTTTGGCACAGGGGATAACAACTCTGATAAGAATACTGGAAGTTATTATAAGTCCAAAACAAGTTTACCTTGGGGGATTAATCTCCCAGAAAGTTTTGCTTATCCAATGGAGAAGGAAGACATCAGAGATGGCCATCTGAGATTTAAAGATTGGTCTTCAAGTTTTGGCTACAGTTACATGGATTGGTATAGAGATCAAACAGGTTATAGAAACACAAGCAAGATATTCCGAATCAGCAAATAGTGTGTGTGTGTTGAATTAGTGCGAGCTGCTCGGACAAACCCCGTCAATAAAATGGCGGGGTTTAATTTTTTCTAAAAGTAGTATTTGACTGAATTCTGTTCAGTCCTTTTTAAAGTTGATGGTACTATTTGATATTAATGGCTTGGACCAAAAACCTATACTTAGAATAAACCCGAGCGTTAAAAACATAAATGTCATGGCGAACCTCAGGCCTATCACATCACCCAAGGCTCCAATAATAAAGGGGACAACTGCTCCGCCTACTATTCCAGTACATAAAATCCCAGAAAAGGAACCATGATTTTTTGGTACGGAATTGAGCGCTAAAGAGAATATTATGGAATACATCACGGAGGTACAAAACCCAACAATAGGGAAAGCAATTAAGGCCATTTCTCCTGTCCCGAAGAGTGCGACTGCAAGCGCTGCCATAGCTGCCAAAGTAAATGCAACCAATATTTTTCTGCTATCGAATAATTTGAGGAGGATCAATCCTAAAATGCAGCCAATCGTCAAAAAGAGCCAAAAATTACTCACTGTTTGGGCTCCTTCTACTTCAGGATTGTAATTGTGGTACTGCTTTAGGAATTCTGAAATCCAAACCCCAACGCCCTGTTCTGTTCCCACATAAGTGAAAATCCCTAAGAAGAAAAGAATCACATAGGGGTTCTTAATAAGCTCTAGGTAGGATTGAAATGAACCCGTTTTTTCGTCTTGAGACAACTCTACTTTTCCAAATTTGATGAGGCTTATGATGATAATGATAATCAACATGATGACGGCAAAAATCCAATACAGTGAAACCCAAGACATGTCCCCAGGTACCAATTTAGATAAAGTGTCAAGCATAAAACCTCCATCACCTTGGTAATCATTCAAATTCTCTACTAAATAGCTGTATACTTTTGGGCTAATGGCCGAAGCTGCTCCGAAAACCAATTGAGCCATTACTGAAAAGAAAGCGAAATTGGATTCTCCTCCAGTTGTTCTTAACAATGGGTTTATTGCTACCTGAAGCATGGCCATTCCTATCCCAATCAAAAATAAAGACAGCAGTGCAATTTGAAATGACGGAAATGAAGCGAACAAAAATGCTCCAAAAAGAGAGATGAAGAACGAGCCAATAATTACACTCTTCTCACCATACTTCTCGATTAATACCCCCGCAGGAATTGACATGATACCGTAAGCCACAAAAAAAGAAAAAGGTAAAAACCCAGCTAAGCCTAAACTCAGATCAAAACTATCTTTGATGTTAGGTAAGATTGAATTGAGGATATTGGTGATAAATGAGATCACAAAAAAGATCAGAAAAATCAGGCCAACAATCGTGTAATTTTTTTTCATCTAATGGTGATTTGATACTTAATGAAAGCTTTGAATGAATTGAATGTAACCTTTGAATCTAGTGCTTTTTTACGAATTAGCAGCGCAAGAAAAGTGTGGAATAAGTATGAATCACAATTCGTGTAACGATACAAAAATCAATAGCATAAAAATAAAAAGACCACAGAATGCTAGTTCTGTGGTCTTTCAAATATAAATTTTTTGAATATATTATTCGATAACTTCGCCCATTGCTGAGAATTTTTCAATTCTCTCATCTATCCTTTTGTTGACGTCCATGGCCAAAAGCGGCTTCAATTCTTTCAAAATAGTTTTCTTTAACTCATCGCACATCCATTGTATATTTCGATGCGCTCCTCCTAATGGTTCTTTAATAATACCATCTACAAGACCAAAGCCTCTCATATCATCAGCGGTAAGTTTCAGTGCTTCTGCTGCTTGTTCTTTATAATCCCAGCTTCGCCATAAAATAGATGAGCAAGATTCTGGTGAAATCACAGAGTACCAAGTATTTTCGAGCATTAAAACTCTGTCGCCAATGGCGATACCCAAAGCACCTCCAGAAGCGCCTTCGCCAATAACGATACAGATTACAGGTACTTTAAGCATGAACATATCGCGGATATTTCTTGCAATGGCTTCACCCTGACCTCTTTCTTCAGCTTCAAATCCAGGATAAGCACCAGGAGTGTCAATTAAAGTAACGATTGGCACATTGAATTTTTCGGCCATTTTCATAAGGCGTAATGCTTTACGATAGCCTTCAGGATTCGCCATACCGAAGTTTCGCATTTGGCGCTGCTTGGTATTTCTGCCTTTTTGCTGGCCAATAAACATCACACTCTGGCCATCTAAAGTACCTAAACCACCCACCATAGCTTTATCGTCTTTCACAGTGCGATCACCATGAAGCTCAATAAAGTCATCAGTCATATTAAAGATGTAATCTAGTGTATATGGTCTGTCGGGGTGACGAGAGAGCTGGACCCTTTGCCAGCGAGTAAGATTTTTATAGGTGTCCTCTTTGAGGGTCTGAATTTTTTTTTCCAGAGATTTAATGTCTTCGCTCACATTCACTTTGCTATTTTCAGCGAGAAGCTTCATTTCAGCAAGTTTCTCTTCGAGCCTTACAATTGGTAGTTCAAATTCCAAGAGCATAGATTTAGTTGATTGATCTGCAAATTTAGTATTTAAACCCATGTGACCTTGCGAGTACGGGAAAATTTAAGGCTAAACCCTTCGATTCATGGTTTTTTGCGTATTTTTCGACAAAATCTTCTACGATGCTACCCGATAATAACGTCATCACCATAAAAAACGTACTATTAGCTTTCTTTGGTATTGTTGGTGTACTGGTCATCAAAGAGTTATCTGGCCTGCTGATCCCTCTCGTTTTCGCTATTTTTATTGGTATTGTTTTGCAGCCCGTTATCGCCTATTTGGATCGAAAGAATTGGCCTTACATGGTCAGTATTATCGTAATTACGGTGCTTTCTCTTGGCTTCGTTTTTTTAATCGGGCTTATTGTTTTTGATACGGGACTTCAAATTGTCGATCAGAAAGAGAAATTACTTACCCAAATTGGAAACAAGCTCAACGGCCTTGTACTTCAATTCGACAAAATACCCGGTTTTGAAGCATTAAAGGAAAGAGATTTTAGAGAAACATTAAATCAATTGCTCTCAGCCGAAGTGATGCTTAACGCGTCTGGAACTGTTGCGAGTGAAATTGGTAGTTTTGTTTTTAACCTAGTGCTTTCCGCAATCTATTTGGTAGCCGTATTGGGCAGTATTGTGAAGTACGAAAAATACATTAACTACCTCGAAGGAGATGATGATATAGGCAAGCAAAGACTACTCAAAGCTTTTGTCGAAGTGAAAGATGCGGTGGCCAGTTATATGAAAGTGAAGTTCTTCACGAGTCTTTGCACAGGAGCCTGCTTCAGTTTAATCTGCTGGGCTTTTGGACTCGATTTCGTGGTGTTTTGGGGCTTTTTTGCCTTTTTATTAAATTTCATTCCAACGGTTGGGTCCATCATCGCTACTATACCTCCCATTCTTTTGGGGCTAATTCAAATAGACTCAGGTGCCAACTACCTCTTCTTTATTCTCTTACTTGTACTTACTCAATTTACTTGGGGCAATATCATTGAACCGCTCATGATGGGGTCTTCATTGGCACTGAATACCGTGACTGTAATACTTGGGCTCGTAATTTGGGGATACATCTGGGGAATAGCTGGAATGCTGCTCTCAGTTCCATTGATTGTATTGGCCAGGGTGATTTTGGCTCAAATTCCTGATGCTGATCTGATCGTAAAGCTTATGGGGCGAAGTCAGCTCAAAAAGGAAGATATTGGCTAATCACATAAAATCTGTTTTGTAACATTTGTTACGCTTTGCTTGAAATGTAATGATTTAATTTGTTCAGATTTTAAATTGAACAAGCATGACACAAGCAGATTTAACACCTAAAAAAATAATCATAGATGTGCGTAGTGAAGAAGAATTCCTTTCAGGAAGCGCCATTGGCGCTATCAATATTCCATTGAATGAAATCGAAAGGAGAGCAGATGAAATTGCCGAGATGAAAGGCGACATCATTCTTTGCTGTGCCTCTGGTAATAGAAGTGGAATGGCACAACAATTTTTAGCACAAAAAAACATTAAGACCTACAATGGCGGATCTTGGATCAGCGCCAACAACTTTCAAATCGCATAATCATGTTCGAAGGATTAAAGAAAATATTTGGTATAGGGCCGGGTGTAAATTATAAGGAACTAGT
>JBLIKG010000212.1:0-4538 GCA_047636255.1 Roseivirga sp.
TGGGTCACGCGGGATTCGTCTTGTATTAACAAAGTCATCAGAATATCAAACCGCTCCTGTTGGTTACCAATGTAATTGCTAATCAACTCTGTATTAAGCTTGGAGTGCTCTATTAAAAGCTGTTTTCGGATTTCCATCTTTAATTATCGCTCAAATTTATTCATCTTTAAAATACTCAAACTTTTTTGCATGGACATCTTTCTTATCATTTTGGGCTCGATTTTAATGTTGGTAGGTATTGTTGGTTGCGCACTACCAATTCTCCCTGGTCCACCGATAAGTTTTTTAGCCGTTTTGCTTTTACATTGGACAGAAAGAGTCTCCTTTACCGACAATATACTTTGGACTCTAGCCTTAGTCACTGCTGCTGTAACTGTTTTGGATTACCTAGTGCCGATTTATGGCACTAAGAAATTTGGGGGTACAAAGAAGGGTGTTTGGGGCAGTACCATCGGATTGTTCATGGGTATTTTCTTTTTCCCGCCATTTGGCATAATAATAGGGCCATTAGTGGGAGCCTTTATTGGAGAGTTAAGTGCTGGTCAAGACACGAATAAAGCCATGAGATCAGCAATGGGCTCGTTTCTTGGCTTTTTAACTGGGACACTTCTTAAGTTTATTGCATGCGTTGTGATGGCTTATTATTTCGTTGTACATCTTTTATAATACCAGAATGAGGTAAATATTCTTTGATTATTTTTCATTCATCGGCATAATCAGTCATTCATCGAAAATTACCGTAAGTTATCGAAACTGAAAATTTTAATGGTTTCAATTCATTTAGTTTGAGAAGCAAAACCATATCTTCTTGAAAGAGAAACCATTTATTATTGTTACTAAAGCAGCTGTGCTCCAGCGAACTTTTCAAATACCAACAAGGTGGTTTGATGTGCTTCAATTGCAAGTGGGCTTGCCGATAGTACCTGATTTAGCCCAACTTTTATTCAAGGAAATAGCCAAAAAGGATTCTTTTCATCTCGATTATCCGATCAATGGATTAATTTTTCAACTTTGGGTTGAACCTTCAAAAGATTTGTATCATATTTCATTTAACTTGAATAATAAGAAACCACATGCTGCCAGAAAGCGATCTATCAATCGCTATCAAATGTTGGTCGAAGCCGCCAATGATATTATCCTTGAAACAGATGCAAGAGGAAGGTTCATCTATGTAAATCCCAAGGCAGTAGAAGTTACTGGGTTTTCGAAAAAGGAACTTTTAACTATTAACTATCTAGATCTTATTAGTGAAGATCACAAAGAGAGAGTCAAAGCTCATTATACAAATCAAATCGCAGAAGGTAAAACCTCTACCTATCTGGAATTTCCAATCATAATTAAAAACAAGAACTCTTTATGGATTGGACAGAATGTTCAAATACTAGAGGATGAAGAAGGTATTCTTGGAATGATGTCCGTTGCTAGGGATATTACAAAAAGGTATGACTCAGATAGGCTGATCCGTTATTCCGAGGAAAAGTATCGAGGGATTATACAAAACGCTCAGTTTGGGTTATTAGAAGTTAATCTAGACGAAGAAATACTTTTTGTGAACGAGGCCATGTGCAGGATTACTGGGTATAAGCCAGATGAATTAATTGGTAAGGTAGCTTCAAGTATTTTGATTCCAGAGCGCACAAAAGTACTTCTAGATCGCGAGCATGAAAAACGTGCTGTTGGGGTAGCCAGCGTTTATGAAGTGCAGTTAAAGCATAAAGATGGTCAAGCGATTTGGTGCTTAATCAGTGGGGCACCTAATTACGATTTACATGGGAAAAGAGTGGGCTCTTTGGGGATCCACATGGATATTACCAGTAAGAAGCGAGATGAAGAAGAGCTGCTATATACCAGATCAAGATTAAACAAGTACAAGCAGGGTCTCCAGTTTTTAAATGAGATAACCTCGAATCCAGACCTTACAGGGCACGAGCAAATAAAACAAGGGCTTAAGATTGCCTCTAACTATTTAGAATTACCTATTGGTATAATAAGTGAAATTAATAAACCAGATTATGTAGTTAAAGAGTATTTTTTGGAGGAAGACGATGGGAGTTTATTTGTCAATCAGAAGTTTGAATTCGAAAAGACCTACTGCGATATTACTTATAAACAGAATTCAAAAATAGCTATCAGCCATTTTAGTCAATCCGAATTTTCAAGCCACCCTGCATTCGAAATTTTTGGACTTGAGAGCTATATAGGGACAGCTTATTTTGTTAATGAAAAAAAGCGAGGAACAGTCAATTTTTCATCTCCAAATCCAAGAGCGATTGATTTTGATAGTTATGATTTAGAGTTCATAGATCTCTTTGCCAAGTTCATAGGCTTTATTCAGGGTAACCTTGAAAATCAGGAGCAACTCTCTAATGAACGAGAGAATATGAAATTAAGGAATGAAAAACTCTCTGAAAATCAGCGTTATCTGAGCGCTATCAATGGTTTTGTCACAAAACTACTGACTAAAGAAGACTTAGGGGAAATTGCTTGGGAAATCGCTGAAAACGTAATCGATGAATTTGGTTTCGAAGATTGCGTGATCTACATACTGAATGAAGAAGAGCAGTGTTTGGATCAATTGGCAGCTTATGGCCCAAAAATGGCCAAAAATAGAACAGTTATAAATCCAATTAAAATCCAGATTGGGCAAGGTATTGTGGGGACAGTGGCACAAACAGGAGTAGCCGAAATAATTGCGGATACCAGCAAAGACAAAAGGTATATCTTAGATGATGCCATTCGGTTATCAGAAATAACAGTACCTATTATAGCTGATGGCAGGGTGATTGGAGTAATTGACTCTGAGCACCCAGATAAAAATTTCTTCAACAATGAGCACTTAGGAACGCTAACCACAATCGCCAACCTTGCTTCGAATCGTTTAAAAAACGCTAAAGCGAAACGTCAACAATTAAGAGCAGAAAATGAGCTTCGTGAAAACGAAACTAAGCTTCGTACCATTATTAATTCTGCTTTAGATGCAATCATCACGATTAATGAAAGAGGCAAAGTAACCGAATGGAATCCACAGGCCGAAGTGATTTTTGGTTGGAGTTTCGAAGAAGTTGTAGGCCAATATTTAACTCAAAATATTATACCTGCTAAGCATCATAATTCGCATTCCACTGGAATGAAGCATTATTTAAATACTGGAAAAGGCCCTGCTTTAAATCAAAGAATTGAAATTACAGCCATGAATAAAAATGGTAAGGAATTTCCAATAGAGCTAGCAATACTGCCGATCATTAGAAACGGTATTCATTCTTTTACAGCTTTTGCGCGTGATATAACATTGCAAAAAGAGGTTCAGGCCGAAATGGAAAAGGCTTTGAATAAGGAACGTGAGCTTAATGAATTGAAATCTAGGTTTGTTTCAATGACGTCTCATGAATTTAGAACTCCATTGACTACTATCAAGCAGAATGCAGACTTAATTTCATTCAAGTTAGAAAACCAATATCCAGAACATTTCGAGGAATTCGATAAATACTTAAAGAGAATTGAGTCTGAAATTGACCGTGTTACTTCTTTAATGAACGACATTTTAACCTTAGGCAAGCTAGAGGCAGGGAGGGTTGAAATTATAAAGGAACGTAGTGATTTAGTTTCTTTTGTATCTAAGTTAATAGATCAGCAAACACAATTAAGGAGCGATGGAAGAACGATAGAGCTTCATGTTTCAAGGGTTCCACAACCTGTAGATATTGATCAACAACTTTTCGAACATGTTTTATCAAATCTAGTAAGCAATGCACTGAAGTATTCAGATGGAAGAGATAACCCTGAGATTAGTTTGAATTTTCATAAGCTAAAAAAGGTAGTAATGACCGTGAAGGATTACGGTATCGGGATACCTTTAAAGGATCAAAAAGGCTTATTTAACACTTTTTATAGGGCCACAAACGTAAGGAATATCCAAGGTTCTGGTTTGGGCTTGTCTATTGTTAAGCAGTTTATCGAAATGCACGGAGGAAGTATTCATGTAAAGAGTGAGTTACATCAGGGCTGCGAATTCATTGTTGAAATTCCTTATACCTGACCTTGAACCCAATCTTTTTCAGACATGTAGATTGCTTGTATAGCGTGAAAAGATCCTTTCAGGATGACTTCGGCTGTTTATAAAAAGACTTTGAATTAACGAACTAGAGGTGTGCGTCTTAATCATACTTTGCGACCTTCGTGTACTTTGCGGTGAAAAGAATATTCTAACTGCAAAGTCCGCAGAGCAACGCAAAGCTGTTAATTAAGGGATACCGAAACAAATCCGAGGCTTCTGGCGACTGTCGCAGGTTTAGATAACCATTATGAGCCTTAGGGCTCTTTCCTCAAATCCACTGCTCCACAATCGGTTATGTTTTCTTGGCTTACCCTTACTCTGGAGATATTGTGAGCTGCAACCAAAACTCTTCAATTTTCAGTATCAAATCTAAAAAATCACTCATTTCGAGTGGTTTTTTGACATAACTGTTGCAGTGGTTTGCGTAGGCCTTATCAATGTCATTTGGATTGGATGATGTGGTGAGCATAATTACTGGGATTTT
>JBLIKG010000213.1:0-4530 GCA_047636255.1 Roseivirga sp.
GCAAAGCGATTACAAACATGAAGATGTAGACCATTGGACGTTTCAATGCATCGCCCAATTCTTTTAAAAAGAATATCTTAAACATAGTGAATAGATTAAGAGGCAACAGTTTCCGAAACACCAATTTTCGCGAAGAAAACATCTTCTAAATTCGGTTGAACGCCAACGAAACCTTCTCCAGGATTGGATTCACTTAGTACATGGATTTGCGGTTTCCCGGCTACCATTTTATTAGAGATTACCCTAAAATTGGCTTCGTATTCTTGCAACTCACCTTTCTCTATTTGTCGTTGCCAAACCATACCCGCTAAATCATCGAGCACTGTCAATGGCGAACCATTATAAACGATTCTACCTAAATTCATGATGGCCATATCGGTACAAAGCTCTTGCACATCATCAACGATATGTGTAGAAAGAATCACAATTACCTCTTCACCAACCTCTGCCAAAAGATTGTGGAATCTGTTGCGTTCCCCCGGATCTAAACCAGCCGTTGGCTCATCGACAATAATCAACTGCGGATCACCGATCAACGCTTGGGCAATACCAACTCGCTGCTTCATTCCACCCGAAAAACTCTTGACACTTTTATCGCGCTGCCTATACAAGTTGACCTTATTCAAAAGGTATTTCACTAACTCTTTTCTCTCTTTGGTATTTGTAACACCTTTCAAAATTGCCATATGATCTAGCAATTGACTGGCTGTGATTCTTGGATACACTCCAAACTCTTGTGGTAAATAACCTAGTGTTCTTCTAAGTTCTTTGGGATTGTTAAGAATGTCGAGGTCGTTCAAAAAAGCTGAGCCTGAATCTGCCTCTTGTAAAGAAGCCAGCGTACGCATTAATGATGATTTCCCTGCTCCGTTTGGCCCAAGTAAACCAAACATGCCATTGTTGATTTCGAGCGAAACATCATCCAACGCCTTTACGCCATTCGGATAAGTTTTTGAAAGATTCGAGATTTTAAGTTGTGCCATATGGTTGATAATGATTTAGTCATTTTGTTGAATTGTGCATATTTGATAAGGTAATCTAGTGAAAATGAAATAAAGTCAATAAAAAAGGGAGCGGTTGTTATTAATAACAACCGCTCCCTTTTCAAAAATTAACGAGATAATTACTGCTTTCTCAAGCTCATATCTGCATCACGTTTGGCTTTAAATTCGGAGCCTTCACTCCACTTTGGAAAGTAGGTTTCGTTAGCTAGACGATTGCCAAGCCTAAAAAGTAACTGCGCATCTTGAGCAATTCCTTTTAAATCCCATTCTTCTGGAATATAGTTGTCGGCTTGCTGGTGATAGCGAATGGCTAAATACTCTTTTGTTTTCTCCTCAATAAACTCTTTTCCCTTTTCCTTCGATTCGAAAGAACCAGAAGCGAACAAAGCGGGAATCCCGATTTTCGCAAAACTGAAATGATCAGACCTGAAGAAATAGCCTTTTCCTGGATCAGGATCAGGAATGACATAACGGCCCTGCCTGTCAGCTTCTGCCTTTGCGTATTTGTCCATTTCTGATTGTCCATAACCCGTAATGGTCAAATCTTTCATTTCTCCATAAGCTGGTAAACCATCAATGTTGATATTGGCTACACTTTGATTTGGTGGGAAAAGAGGGTTTTGAGCATAGTAAGCCGAGCCTAAAAGTCCTTGTTCTTCAGCTGTTACGAAAAGGAAAACAACAGAACGTTCCGGCTTCTGCTTCATTTTGGCAAAGGTTTCTGCGATGGTCAATAAACCTACTGTGCCACTCGCATTGTCATGCGCACCATTATAAATTGAATCCCCATCGACTGGCTCTCCCACTCCTAAATGATCCCAATGGGCTGAATAAATGATGTATTCATCAGGTCTTTTGCTTCCCTCCAGCATAGCCACCACATTACGCGACATATCTTTTTTGATGGTATTAGAGACCGAAACTGTTCCTTTCAATCCTAAGGCAACTGGCTTAAAATCTTTGCTTCTGGCTAAATCCGAATAATCTTGAATCCCTGCTTCTTTAAACAACTGCACTGCCATTTTCCGAGTAATCCAACCTTGAATCGCACATTTATAAGGCGGGTTAGCATCATCTAAATTCAGTTTTGCTCCCGTCCATGAGCTTTGCACCACCAACCATGGATAGCCAGCAGGGACAGTTTCATGTACGATCAAAACACCCGCAGCACCTTGGCGAGCTGCCTCTTCGTACTTATAAGTCCAGCGACCATAATAAGTCATTTGATCTCCTTTGAAAAGTGTGCTATCGCCAGCACCAAAGCCAGGATCATTGACCAGAACAATCACAGTTTTTCCTTTGACATCAAGGCCTTCATAGTCGTTCCAACCATACTCAGGCGCCACAATGCCGTAACCCGCAAAAACCAATTCAGAATCTTTGATACCTATTTCCTCTTCAACTCTTTCGGTATACACCACCACATCTTCATTGGTGTTGAAGCTCATTGATCGACCATTTCCTGTCACAGTCATCACCTCTGACTGAGCACCAGTAATCTCAACCATGGGTACTTCTTGAAAATAGCTATCTCCATTGCCGGGCTTTAAACCTATGGCTTTTAATTCCGATTCTAAGTAGTGAATGGTCTTTTCCTCCCCTTCGGTGAATGGTTTTCTCCCCATAAAATCATCCGAGGCCAAAATACTCAAATGACGGTCGATGCTTAAAGTATCTATTACGATAGACTCCTCCTCTGTTTCTACACTGGCATTACAGCCAACAAAAAAGAAGGAGCATAATGATAATCCTATGATCCAATTTTTCTTCATCATAAATATTTGATTTGAAAACGAAGATAAAGAAAATTCAGAGGAGAAGCATTCAGAGACTTTGGACAAGGATACCACTGACAAAAATTTGTGGCAATTTATCAGACCGACTTTAATGAAGCGAAAGCTATACTCATCACTCTTTTAAAACGAGTAATTGTACATTGAAAACTATCCTTCGTATAAGCTTTGTTCGCTTAAAAAGAGATTCCCACTTTCGTGGGAATGACGGGCTCAACAGTCGCTTGGCTTTGCCGAGTGACCACTAGCATTTTGGCATCCTGCCAACATCACCATTTATACTGCTTCAAAATTACGCCTGAAAGTGAGGTACTTAGCCAATATGTCAGAAAATAACCTGATGATGAGTTTGGAACAACAGTTGTCAATGCCCAAATGTGTCGAAATTCAAGTTTCAAAACCTACTTCTTAAAATACTGGCATTCTTCAGGATGTTAATAGTGGCTTATATGGTCGGAGTAGCCAATAGTATCAAGCAAGAAGATCGGTTTATGGACGATACTTTTTATCAGATAGAAGTAAGAGATGAACAGTCGGATGATGAGCCTTTTGATTCGGAAGAAATCAGCCAAAATAAACTAGAGCGAAAGAAGAATTAAGTTCTTATTGATGCTTGGTTCACAACTACTGTAGCCTTCATAGACAAATTCTTTCAACTCAACATCGATTATCATCTTAGTTGAGTTTTCAGAATGACGATTAAAACGAATCGTAATTCGTAATTCTACAATCATAAATTATCAATATCCATATTTATCCTTCCACATGGCTTGAAGGCGCTTGCGCATTTCTTCTTCCCGCGGATTTCTTCCCGGGTCGTAAAGTTTTGTGCCTTTAATCTCAGCAGGCATAAATTCTTGGTTCACAAAATTGCCAGGATAGTCATGTGCGTATTGATAACCTTTACCGTAACCTTCTTCTTTCATCAACTTGGTAGGCGCATTGCGAATAGGCAAGGGCACAGATAAATCTCCTGTTTTACGAACAAGGTTTTGAGCTTCATTGATGGCCATATAAGCTGCATTACTTTTGGCCGAAGAAGCCAAATAGGTGACGCATTGCGACAATACAATCCTTCCTTCTGGGTAACCAATCATACTCACTGCTTGAAAAGCAGCGGTGGCCATCACCAAGGCCGTAGGATTGGCATTGCCTATATCCTCAGAAGCTAAAATCACCAATCTACGCGCGATGAACTTAATGTCTTCACCACCTTCGATCATTCTAGCCAGGTAGTAGACAGCAGCATTAGGGTCGCTGCCACGAATGGATTTGATAAAAGCTGAAATAATGTCGTAATGCTGTTCTCCCGACTTATCGTAAATGGCTACGCGTTGCTGGGCAACTTCAATCACCTTATCATTAGTGATTTCAATCGTTTCTCCATCCAGATTTTCAATGACTAAGTCCAGTAGGTTCAGCAACTTTCGGGCATCACCACCTGAAATACTAAAAAGTGCTTCCGTCTCCTTTAAAACAACCTTCTTTTGACTTAGCAGCTTATCCTTTTCCAAAGCAGATTTTACCAAGCGCATCAAGTCATCTTTAGAAAGTGCTTTGAGCGTATAGACTTGCGTACGACTTAACAATGCTGAGTTGACTTCGAAAGAAGGGTTTTCAGTAGTGGCACCTATTAAGGTAACATCTCCCTTTTCAACAGCTCCCAATAGCGCGTCTTGTTGCGATTTATTAAAGCGATGGATCTCGTCAATAAAAAGAATGGTATTCGATTG
>JBLIKG010000214.1:0-4520 GCA_047636255.1 Roseivirga sp.
AATGAGCGAAAAAGCTACGGCAGCTTACTTCAATCCAATCATCTTCTATCGTGCAGTAGAATTACAAGAAGGAAGCCCCGATAACGTTATACTGGGCTTAGACTTTAAATATAAAGGCAGACATGGACTTACTGTTTATGGTCAAGGTCTGCTTGATGAATTTAAAGCAGCAGAATTATTCGGTGGAGGAGGAAGCTGGAGAAACCGCTTCGGAATCCAACTGGGAGCGAAGCAAATTGATGCTTTCAAGATTTCCACCTTAGATCTTCAGGCTGAGGTGAATTTAGCAAGACCTTTCCTTTACCAAAGTGAATTTCAGAACAGTTATTCAAATTATAGAAATCCGTTAGCCCATCCGATTGGAGGAAATTTCAGGGAATTGGTGCTAGTGGCGCGCTACCAACCTTTAGAAAGGCTGTCTGTTGTTGGCAAAATTATTTATACCGATTTGGGTGAAGACTTAGGGGATGGGGTTAATTATGGTGGCAATGTTTTAGCCGATACAGATAACAGAGTAGGAACATCTGGTAATACAATAGGGCAGGGGGCAAATGCCAAGAATGCGTTTATTCAACTAACGGCCTCCTACATGCTGCTTCATAATGTCTTTTTCGATGTTGATATCACCAAAAGAAACTTTAACAGTGAGCTAGCCGTTCGCGATCTGAACAGTAATATTTTCAGTACTTCATTAAGATGGAATTTAGCCAAGCGCCAACACGAATTTTGAAATAAGGCTTCCAAAAATTTTATCAATAACTTGCAGGCCAAATTGAACTATGAAGACTTTCCGGAGAATATTGGCATTTGCCAAACCTTATCATAAGCACTTTCCGCAGTATTTTATATTCGCCATTCTGGCTATCATTTTTAGCTTAACCAACCTAGCCTTATTAGAGCCTCTCTTCACTATTATATTCGATTATAAAACTGAAGAGAATATGAATGCGCTAGCGAATGCCAGTCAGAACATGGGCGTTTTAGCTCAGGCAAAGGCCCTTTTGTATGACAAACTGCTTGAATTCCGTGAGCTTTATGGTAAGTCTGGCAGCTTGATTTACGTAAGTGTAATCATTGCTATTTCAGCGCTACTCTCGAACCTATTTACCTACCTCTCCAATGTGACGATGGGAGTGATCAGGGCCAATGTGGTTCAGAAGATCCGAACAAAGGTTTTTAAGAATACGACCAATCTACATCTGAATTTCTTTTCTGGAGAACGCAAAGGAGATATCATGTCTAGGATGACAAATGACATTCAGGAAATTGAGGTTACTCTGATCAGCTCAATCAAAGTGCTTTTTAAAGAGCCAGCCACCATCATTATTTATGTTGCTTTCCTCTTAGCCACATCATTCAAGCTTACGCTTTTTGTACTTGTTTTTTTCCCAATTATGGGCTTTCTGATTTCTTGGATTGTAAAAAAGCTTAAGAAGAAAGCTGTTTTGAGTCAAGAATCGCTTGGGAGAATTGTCAATATAATGGACGAGGTATTCTCTGGGATGAGGATTATCAAAGGCTTTAATGCCAAAGACTACGTTGATGGTCTTTTCGAAAAAGAAACCCTGATTTACCGAAAGATTAATATCTCGATGGCAAGAAAGAATGAGTTGGCTTCACCAGTCTCTCAGTTTTTGGGCATAGTCGTGGTGGCTTCACTTTTGGTCTATGGCGGAACTTTGGTTTTGAACAATGAAGGAGGACTAGATGCAGGTGGTCTTTTGGCCTATATCGCAGTTTTCAGCCAAATCATCAATCCAGCGAAAAGCATTTCGCAATCATTGAGTAACATTCAAAGAGGTATTGTTTCAGCAGACCGAGTATTCAAATTAATCGATGAAACGCCTCAAATTCAGAATATTGAGCATTCGATTAAACTGAATAGTTTTGATAATGAAATCGAGTTTAGAAATGTCAGTTTCGCTTACGAAAGAGAAACCGTACTTAATAATATCAACTTTATAGCTAAAAAAGGTAAAACCATAGCCTTAGTAGGTTCCTCTGGCGGTGGTAAATCCACATTGGCCGATTTAATACCTCGCTTTTTTGACCCAACGGGCGGGCAAATCTTGATCGATGGCCATGTAATGACAGATATCAATATTGAATCACTTCGTTCTTTAATGGGTATCGTCACTCAAGAGTCGATACTTTTTAATGATTCTGTGATTAAGAACATCGCCTTTGCCATGCCCAATGCGAAACTCGAAGACATTATGCAAGCCGCTAAAATCGCTAACGCACATGACTTTATCATGCAATTAGAGCATGGTTATGACACAAATATTGGCGAAAGAGGTGGAAAGCTTTCTGGTGGTCAACGCCAGCGCATTAGTATCGCCAGAGCGGTGATGAAAAACCCCCCAATTCTAATTTTAGACGAAGCAACTTCTGCATTGGATTCAGAATCGGAAAGTCTTGTGCAAGAAGCCTTGACTAATTTGATGAAGAATAGGACCTCGATAGTGATAGCCCATCGCTTGAGCACGATTCAGCATGCCGATGAGATTTTGGTAATGCAGAAAGGAGAAATCATCGAACACGGTACGCATCAAGCTCTTTTTGAAAAAAATGGTGTTTACACCAAATTAATTTCAATGCAATCCATTTAGATTAATTGTAGATTACATTGATATATTTCTTATAATTCCCTTTCTTCGATATAAACCTTAACGATATGGACAACCTAAGTCTAATCAAAAAAGAATTACAAGAAGCCGCCAAAGTTCTCGATGGCTTCTTAAAAAATGATGAAAACATAGCGGCAATAGAAAATGCTGCAAAGGCTTTTGTCGAAACCATCAATAATGGGGGGAAGATTTTCAGTTGCGGCAATGGCGGATCTCATTGCGATGCGATGCACTTTGCTGAAGAACTTACTGGTCGCTATCGCGAAGACAGAAGAGCATTACCAGCCATCGCTATTTCTGATCCAAGCCATATTACCTGCGTTTCGAATGATTTTGGTTATGAATCTATTTTTTCCCGCTATATCGAAGGACTCGGAAGAGAAGGGGATGCCGTCTTGGTGATAAGCACTAGTGGAAATTCAAAGAATATTCTGAAAGCAGCGATTATGGCCAAGCAGCGAAAGATGAAAGTAATTGCACTGACTGGTAAAAACGGTGGTGAGTTAGCAGACTTAGCGGACATAGAAATCCGTGTACCTCATATGGGCTATGCCGATCGTATTCAAGAAATCCACATCAAAGTAATTCACATCCTCATTCAATTGATCGAAAAAGGAACAGTCTATGCTGAGTAAAGGCTACGGAGCAGCAGTTTACGGGGTAGATGCTAAAATCATCACCATCGAAGTGAATATTGTGCAGGGTACAAAATTTTGGCTCAGTGGATTGCCCGATAGTGCCGTAAAGGAAAGCGAACATAGAGTAGAATCTGCCATCAAGCATTTCGATTATCGAATGCCTCGCCAAAAAGTAGTGGTGAACATGGCGCCAGCCGATATTAAAAAGGAAGGCTCCGCTTATGATCTGCCCATTGCGCTTGGCGTTCTGAATGCTTCAAGTCAAATCCAAGTAGATGATCTTGAAAAATATGTGATCATGGGTGAATTGGCTTTGGACGGAAATCTAAGGCCCATCAAGGGAGTTTTGCCAATTGCTATTGAAGCCAGAAATAACGGTTTCAAAGGCTTTATCCTTCCTATGGAAAATGCCAATGAAGCCGCCATTGTAAACGACCTTGATGTAATTGGGGTAGGCAACCTAATTGAGGCTATAGAATTTTTAGAAGGAAAGCGCGAAATCGAACCGGTGGAGTACGACACCCGAGACAAGTTCTTCACTCAACTCAACGATTACGAAGCGGATTTTTCCAATGTTCAAGGTCAAGAAAATATTAAACGAGCTTTAGAAATTGCCGCGGCAGGTGGACATAATGTGATTATGATTGGCCCTCCGGGCGCTGGTAAAACCATGTTAGCGAAAAGGCTTCCATCCATTTTGCCTCCGCTCAGTCTTTATGAAGCATTAGAGACCACCAAAATCCACTCAGTGGCAGGTAAACTTGGGGCGCATGGCGATTTAATTGCGAAAAGACCATTCCGTTCACCGCACCATACCATTAGCGATGTGGCCTTGGTAGGTGGTGGAGGAAATCCTCAACCTGGAGAAATCTCATTGGCGCACAATGGCGTCTTGTTTCTAGATGAATTGCCAGAATTCAAACGAACAGTATTGGAAGTAATGCGTCAGCCCTTAGAAGACCGAAAGGTGACCATTTCTCGGGCTAAAGTTTCGGTAGATTTCCCTGCTAACTTTATGCTGATTGCCAGCATGAACCCTTGCCCTTGTGGTTATTACAATCATCCCGACAAGGAATGTGTTTGTGGTTCAGCGAATGTACAACGCTATCTGAATAAAGTCAGCGGCCCACTTTTAGACCGCATCGACTTACATGTGGAAGTGACTCCAGTTTCTTTCGATCAAATGACGGAGAACCGCAAATCAGAGGACAGTGCTTCGATTCGAGAGAGAGTGATCAAGGCCAGAAAAATT
>JBLIKG010000215.1:0-4506 GCA_047636255.1 Roseivirga sp.
TATCTCTTCTTCGTAAATATTCTTCAGCCATTTTCTTAGTTGGCGCAAGATCAGTAGTAAGTGCTACCAAAGCTGCTCTTTGAGCAATGCTGCAGTTGGCAGAGGTGATTTGTCCTTGAATTTTGTTGGAGGCCTTGGCTAACCAGGTTGGTGCACCAATGTAACCTACTCTCCAGCCTGTCATGGCAAAACCTTTGGCCATGCCATTCACTGTCACAGTACGGTCAATCATGCCTTCAATCGCACCAATACTGGCGTGCGCTCCGGTGTAATTGATGTGCTCATAAATCTCGTCAGCAATAACAAGGATGTTGTCATGTTTCTTCACTACATCGGCTATCTCGGTCAACTCCTCTAGCGTGAAAACCGAGCCTGTTGGGTTACATGGGGAAGAATAAATAATGGCTTTGGTTTTTGGAGTGATAGCCGCTTCTAATTGCTCAGCAGTTACTTTAAAATCAGATTCGATTCCGCCCTTCACCAAAACTGGAACTCCTTCGGCTAATTCGATTAACGAAGTATAACTTACCCAGAATGGTGAAAATACCACCACCTCATCCCCAGGATTAAGTATGGCTAAGAATATATTGGCGATAGATTGCTTAGCACCATTGGAAACTACAATCTGATCAGCCGTATAGTCAAGGTTATTTTCGTTCTTAAATTTTTTAGAAATGGCTTGTCTTAGGTCTAAGTAGCCATTCACTGGAGGGTAGGCAAAATATTTACCTTCATCTATTGCCGCTTTTGCCCCATCTTGAATATGTTGAGGCGTTTTAAAGTCTGGTTCGCCTAAGCTAAGGCTAATCACGTTGATTCCTTTTTCTTTAAGCTCACGGGCTTTCGCGGCCATGGCTAGGGTGGCCGATTCGGCCATGTTCTTTACTCTATCTGATACCATTGTTAGACTAGGGCTTATGGATGAGTTGCAAAAGTAGCTATTTATCGAAACTACTACCAAAAACTCCAAGGATAGTTATTGCGGATTTAAAAATGATGATTTCGAAGGCTATTTACTTATAATCCGAGCGAGTTATAATGCTGCGGCCCAGGGTAACTTCATCGGTATATTCCAACTCTCCTCCCATAGGGATTCCGCGAGCGATTGAAGTAATTCTCACTCCAAATTCTTTTAGTTTCTTGGTAATGTAAAAGGCGGTGGTGTCTCCTTCCATCGTTGGGCTGATGGCCAGAATGATTTCTTCAATTTTTGGTTCAGAATTTTGAACTCGTGCAATCAATGAGTCGATATGAATGTCACTAGGGCCAATGCCTTCGATTGGGGATATAACGCCTCCCAAAACATGGTAAAGGCCGCGGTACTGCGCTGTGTTCTCTATGGCGATTACATCTGGTGTGTCCGTTACCACGCAAATGGTAGTCAAGTCCCGCTTGATGGTGCGACAGGTACAATCCGAAGTATCAGAAATAATATGGCAGGTATCGCAGTATTTTACTCCTTCGCGAAGCTCATTCAATGCTGTGGTCAGATGTACAGTGTTGATGGGGTCTTGTTTTAAAAGATGGAGCACCAATCTGAGTGCAGTCTTTTTACCGATACCTGGAAGCTTCGAAATTTCTTCAATTGCGCTTTCTACAATTTTAGGAGGGAAGTTCAATCTCTAGTGAATGAAAAGGTATAGACTTGATTATAATACAGTCGCTGTAATGCCTGCGGAAAGAATACTCTCGCACATTGGTCTTAACTCAGTAAATGTGCCATTTTTCACCGTGCATTTGCCTTTGTAATGAATGAGCAAAGTACACTGTTCGGCTTGCTCTGCTGAATGCTTGCACACCTTCATTAAAATATTGATTACGTGCTCAAATGTGTTCACGTCATCATTAAAAACAACCAAATCACACAGGTCCTCATCTATGGTTTTATCGAGTACTTCGACTAACTCTTCTTCTTGATAGCTGAAATTCATGGTTACCAAATTTTTACAAATGTACAAAAATTCAATCGTAGCATAAACAGCAAGGCCATCAAAAGGTTCATGCCTGTTTTGGTGTCAGCGATTTTTGACTGATATTGAAGGGCTAAATTAACGCTGCGAAGGAATGAATCCGACTTTAGTCATAAGTATCATAGGTGGTTATTTTTTATTGCTGATTATCATTGCGAGAATTACCTCAAAAGGAGCGGATTCAACTACTTTTTTCACTGCCAATAGGCAATCACCTTGGTATTTAGTGGCCTTTGGTATGATTGGGGCTTCGCTTTCTGGCGTTACTTTTATTTCTGTACCTGGCGAAGTAGGTAATAGTTTCTTCTCCTACTTTCAAGTAGTGCTCGGTTATTTGGTTGGTTACTTTGTGATCTCCACCGTGCTGATGCCCCTTTATTATCGACTAAACCTCGTTTCGATTTATGGCTATTTAGAACAGCGGTTCGGTTTTTGGTCCTATAAAACAGGTTCTTTTTTCTTTTTACTGTCTCGTACAATCGGTGCTTCGTTTAGACTATTTCTAGTTGCCGGAGTCCTCCAAATTGCCATTTTCGATAGTTTGGGTGTGCCATTTTGGGTTTCGGTGCTTATTACTATATTACTGATTTGGGTCTATACCTTCCAAGGAGGAATTAAAACCATTGTTTGGACAGACGCACTGCAGACCTTCTTTATGCTTTCGGCAGTGATCATTACCATTTATTTGATCACTAAGGAAATGGGTATTGGTCTTGGCGAGGCATTCACCCAAATAAAGGAAAGCGAATACTCCAAAACCTTTTTTTTTGATTGGAATGATAAGAAGGATTTCTTCAAGCAATTTATTTCTGGTGCCTTTATCGCAATTGTGATGACGGGATTGGACCAGGATATGATGCAGAAAAACCTCACTTGTAAAACATTAAAGGATGCTCAGAAAAATGTTTTTTGGTTCAGTGTGGTATTGGTCATTGCCAATCTACTTTTCCTAAGCTTAGGCGCTTTGCTTTATTTATATGCTGGCCAAAATGGTATCGAAATTCCTGCAAGGACCGATGGTTTGTATCCTTTAATCGCTTTGAATCATTTGAGCACTTTCGCAGGCGTGGTCTTTTTATTAGGGATTGTGGCCGCGGCCTATTCAAGTGCTGATTCTGCGTTGACGGCTTTAACAACCGCTTTCTGTATGGATTTTCTGAATTTCGAAAAGAAAGAAGAGTCCCTTAAAAAACCGATTCGATTGAAGGTGCATATTGGTTTTTCTATACTCCTGTTTTTCGTGATCCTTCTTTTTAATGCCATTAACGATAGCAGTGTAATCAACTCTATTTTCAAAGTGGCGGGCTATACCTATGGCCCATTGCTTGGGCTTTTTAGCTTTGGTATGATCACCAAACTTAAGGTGCGCGATCAATTGGTTTTACCTGTGTGTATTGCCGCACCTATCATTTCCTATGTTGTGGATATCAATTCAGCAGCTTGGTTCAACGGCTTTCAGTTTGGCTTCTTTATCTTAATCTTTAATGGAGCGCTGACCTTTTTAGGCATGTGGTTGATATCTAAAAAGGACTAGCCATTTTCTTAAAGGACCTGCCACTTGCCATAAATAATTACCATAGGTTCAATGAATTAAGATTAGGGGTTTAGATGAGTTAACTTCGAAGCGACAAAAAGAACAAGGCCATGATTCAAGTCATTCGTAATACGCTGCTTCCTTTCTTCTTACTCGCAGCCGCAATTATTGTCTCATCTTACTTTATTATCAATTCGCAGTCGTTTATGGAAATGCCAGATCTGTTAGCGATGGCATCCATAGTAGATCTCACCTTACTGATTCCGATCATTTACTTTCTGTTTATCAGACGACTATTCCGAAAGTCACGCTAATACCGGTATTTATCATTAGCTACTTAATTGCCAGCGTCTTATTGCCAGCAGAACATCATCAGACCTTATCGATTATTGAATTTGCTATCCCAGTGATTGAATTGGGAGCGATCTCCTTCATTATTTATAAGATTAGAAATATTGCCAAGGCCTATAAAAAGGAACACGGACAGCAAAATTTAGGTTTTGTTGAAACTGTTCATCGGGCAACGGCTAATGCTTTTGGTGAAGGTATTGTGGCAAAAGTTTTTGCAACGGAGATTTCCATTTTTCACTATGCCCTTTTTGGTTGGAAAAGGCAACTAGAAGCACCCTCCGATCATTTTACTTATCACAAAGAGAATGGTTATGTCTCTTTTATGGCAGTTATCGTTTTTGCCTTAATTGCAGAAACCATCATTTTTCATATTTGGCTATCTAATTGGAGCCTAACGGCAGCCTGGATTCTGACTGTCATTAGTATTTATTCTTCCTTTTTTCTTTTGGGAGACTTCAATGCAGCTCGTAAACGCCCCATCTATTTTTCTGATACGGGCTTAGAGTTAAGAATTGGCCTCAGATGGAGAGTTACTATTCCGATTGATGAAATTGAATTGATCACCTTTAGAACCCCAGATAAGGAAAAAGAAGACTTTGCCAACTTTGTGCTAACATTAGAAGGCAATACTGTCATCGATTTCAAATCTGA
>JBLIKG010000216.1:0-4488 GCA_047636255.1 Roseivirga sp.
CGGATAGAACTCCTTGTTCTTGGCCCAAAGCTTTGCTCTTTGCGCTACGCCAAAGCGATGCTGTTCATCAATAATGGCCAAACCCAAGTTTTTGAATTGGACGATATCTTCGATGAGTGCATGCGTACCCACCAAAATATGGATTGAGCCATCTAAAAGCCCAGCATGGATTTCATTGCGCTCACTTTTTTTAGATGAACCAGAAAGTTTGAAAATTTTCAACCCCAATAAATCAGCATAGTACTTTAAGCCCACATAGTGCTGATCGGCAAGGATTTCCGTGGGGGCCATCATACTGGCTTGAGCACCAGAACCCACCACCAAAAGCATGCAAATAAAGGCCACAATGGTCTTTCCGCTGCCTACATCTCCTTGCAGCAATCGGTTCATCTGCTTGCCTGATTTCATGTCGAAGTAAATCTCTTTGATCACCTTTTTTTGGGCATTGGTCAAATCAAAGGGCAAGTGATGGTTGTAGAAATCCGTTAATAGCGATGAATCATTAAAAATCGCTCCTCGGTATTTTTCTATTCTTGTTAGCTTCAGCTTAAGTAACCTCAGCTGAATGAAAAAGAGCTCTTCGAACTTTAATCTAAATCGTGCCTTGGCAAGTAATTCTTCATTACCTGGAAAATGAATATGCCAAAGCGCTAGCTTTTTATCAATCAATGTAAACTGACCTATGAGCTTTTCAGGCAGCGTTTCATAAATATGACTTTCGGACAAAAGCATTACTTGCCTGATCATTTTAGAAATCGCCTTACTGTCCAAGTACTTCGCTTTCATTTTTTCCGAAGTATTATAAACAGGCTGAAGGAAAGAGGCTTTTTCGTTTTGGGTGGTGAGGACTTCAATCTCAGGATGCGCGATGTTGATCTTTCGGCCAAAAGCAGCGGGTTTGCCAAAAACAACATAATCAACTCCTAACTGAAGTTTTTTGGTTACCCACGGAATACCCTTGAACCAAATCAACTCAATAATGCCCGTCTCATCTTCAAACTGAACGACCAGCCGTTTGGAGCGCATCTCACCGATGGTCTCCATTTTTCTGATTCTACCTTTGATCTGAACAAAAGGTAAATCAGCATGAACATCTTCTATTGGGTAAAACTTAGTGCGGTCTTCGTATCGAAAGGGATAATGTTGAATAAGATCTCCGTAGGTAAATAGCGCCAATTCAGCGCCAATCAGAGCTGCCTTTTGAGGCCCAACGCCTTTAATAAACTCTATACGGGTGTCGAAAAAAGAAGGCATGGAAACAATTTAATATTTCCAGTTTAAAGTATTCAACATTTCAATGGCATCCTGCTTAATAAAATTAATTATGGGCTGCAGTGAATCGTTTTTTTCGGCAGTATTGAAATAGACGGCTCCTCTAAAAAAGTGGGTTGTGGTATCCGTGGTAAAAAACTGAAACTGACTTGGTACTTCACCAGCAATATCCGCTAAACTCGCTACTTGGCCACTTGGCATGGTCATCAAAGTTTCTTCAATGGAGTAAGCACGAACATTGTGTTTCATGGTGAGCTCAAAGGCATCGTTCAACAACTTTCCAATATCGTTTTCTGGTTTTTTCAAATCCTTATAAGTGATTTGAATAGTGGCGTCAAAGTCTGGATAAGTAAGATTGATAAAGTATCTACCTGCTTTTGGAAAGCTGTCGCGAGAAAGCTCGGCATATTTTGAATAGAAAAAGCTGTAGGGGAAAGTATCAGGCAAAGCTTGAAAGCTATGTTCGGGCAAATCTATTCGATTATAAGCTTTGGGTTTAGGAAAATAGGTCTGTTCGCAGGCCGAGAAGCCAAGAAGGCAAATCATACCTATTAAAAGAAAAATTGCTGATGACTTCTTCAAAGCTTTGCTTGAGGATTGTATAAAACTCTTACTCTTTTAATCCTACGCACATCGACCGCAACTATTGTAAAAAGGAAAGGACCATACTCAATTTTTTCACCAGCGCGAGGCAATTTGCTATGTAGTTCTAACAGCAGTCCTCCTAAAGATTCACTTTCACCCTTCACTTGCTCAAAGGAGTTACTATCAATATCGAGGATTTTGCTGAAGTCATTTAATGAAGTTTTACCTTCGAAAACATAGGTATTGCTGTCAAGCTTATTATATGCAACATCATCATCATCAAATTCATCGTTGATCTCACCAACAATTTCTTCAATTATATCTTCCATCGTGATCAGTCCAGAAGTTCCTCCATATTCATCCACCACTATGGCCATATGCACTCGCTTATCCTGAAAATTTTTCAACAGAGAATCAACTTTCTTATTTTCAGGAACGAAGAAGCCTGGTCGTAAAAGTTTCTGCCATTCAAAATCTTCATTTTTATCTACATGCACCAGAAGATCCTTGATGTAAAGTATGCCTTCAATTTTATCAATGGTCTCGTTGTAAACAGGAATTCTTGAAAAACCGCTCTTGTTGATTTTATCCATCAACTCATGGAAATCAAGTTCATTATCTACAGCAGTAATGTCCATTCTCGATTTCATTACCTGTCGAACGGAGAGCGTACTAAAGTTTACAATGCCTTTTAAGATTCCTTTTTCCTCTTCGGTAGTATTTCCGCCTGTGGTCATTTCTAGCGCTTGATTCAGCTCATCAACCGTAATGTTGCGTCCTGTTTTACGGACTCGTGTCTCAATTAATTGTGTAAAGCCAATTAGAATAAATGAGATGGGTTTAACTATCCTTTCAAAGAAAGCCAGCATCACCGCTGTTGTTCTAGCGAAACTTAAATTGTTCTGTGTCGCAAAGTTCTTAGGTAGAACTTCCCCGAAAAAAAGGATTACGAAAGTCACAATAGCAGTCAATATAACCACAATTGCACCTTCCGATGTCTTAGCGCCAACGATCTCCCATGTCACAAATGTGGTGAGGGTAATAATGGCAATATTCACCAGATTGTTCATGATGAGTATTGTCGCCAAAAGATGCCTTGGCCTTTCCATTAATCTAATTACCAATTGATCAACGGGGGTCTCTCGATTTTTACACTCATCAATTTGATCAGAGTTTAAGGAGAAAAAAGCAACTTCTGATCCAGAAATAAGTGCTGACAGAATAACCAAAAAAATAAAGACCACCCCATTCACCACGAGGTAAGGGGTGGAAATATCTTGAGATAAGGCCAAAAGGGCCAAACTAGGATAGGGATCGTCTGATGCTGATTCCAATATTGTTGTTTTTATGAAACACTAAAACGGTAAATCGTCCGAATCATCTTGTGGAATACTAGTAACCTCACTTTCAGATGATTGCGACACATTTGAGCTTCCGCTCGAATCTCCGTCAGATTTCGTTCCCAATAACGTCAAATTATTGCCAACTACTTCTGTGGTGTATCTTTTATTCCCATCTTGGTCGTCCCAAGAACGAGTGGTAAGCTTACCTTCAATATACACCTGATTCCCCTTTTTTAAAAATTTCTCGGCAATTTCAGCAATTGGACTCCAAAGCACGACATTGTGCCATTCGGTATTCGTTACTCTCTCGCCTTGTTTGTTTTTATAGGTTTCGCTGGTTGCCAAGGAAAAATTTGCAACTGCTCTTCCATTTTCTAGATGTCGTACCTCAGGGTCTTTGCCCAAGTTTCCAACCAAGATTACTTTATTTACTCCTGCCATGATTTTAATTTTAATAATGAAATATAAACAAATTAACTAAAATACTTGATCTTCCAAATACTTACTTATCAGTACCGGCTTAGGAAGTTCTCTTATTTGTTCAATGCTGTATAAATTTAATTGCGCGGTCAATTTCGATAATTTATCAATTTGGTCTTTTTGCAATTTCACTTCCACGAAATTGGCAAAAATACGCTGATGGGTCAAAACATGTTCATATATTTTTGAAGACTCTCCAATTTCAGAGGCTTGAAGATCCATCTCGCTTAAAAGCGAAAGTACATTATCGAAACTTTGTAATGCATCAGTTTCTAACAAATGGAAGTCGAATAACCCTTGCCAAACATCTTTTTTACCTCGCTCTTTCAGATAATATTGATCTTCAATTCTAAAAACAACATAAGTAAAATAGCGCTTGGTTACCTTTACCTTCTTCGTTTTAACTGGTAAAAGGTCAATACAATTATTATTGAAAGCGAAGCAAGTTGATGAATACGGACAAAGGCCACAGGCAGGTGATTTAGGACTGCACTGAATGGCCCCAAACTCCATTATAGCTTGGTTGAAACTTCCTGGCTGTTTTCTATCAAGTAATTCATTTGCCTTCAACTCAAAAACCTTAGGGCCATTTGAGCTTGATATATCATTTTCCATTCCAAAAATACGGCTCAAAACGCGATATACGTTACCATCTACAACAGCATTGGGTTGCCCAAAAGAAAATGAAGCAATGGCAGCCGCGGTGTATCTGCCAATTCCTTTGAGCTTTAGTAGCTCATCGAAATTATCAGGAAACTCTCCTTGATAGTCCTTTACAACAGTTTTAGCACAAACATGAAGGTTTCTA
>JBLIKG010000217.1:0-4487 GCA_047636255.1 Roseivirga sp.
CATCTTTAAAAGAAGAAATATTCGAAACGCCAATAGTTATTCTAAACATTTCACTATCCCAATCAAGCCTGTTGATCATTTCAAAATGTTGATTTATCAACTATGTAAATTGGTCGTCTTTTACCCTCTTCAAAAGTTTTCCCTATATACAGGCCTATCACTCCTAGCGTCAAAAGAAGGGTTCCGAAAATGAGCCATAATGAAATAATTAGACTTGTATAACCGGGAACCTCTATGTCCCCAAAAAACCATTGACTAAAAACTCTGATAGCAAAAATAAACGATATAAGAGCTATTAATGCGCCCATCTTCATCACCAATCGAATCGGTTTATCAGAGTACGCAAGTATAATATCCAACGAAAGACGCAGTAGTTTAGAGAAGTTATAATTGGAGGTACCGATTTGTCTTCCCTCATGTTGCACATCAATACTTGTTTGAGAAAAACCAACCCAACTCACCATAGATGGAAAAAAACGGATATTTTCCTTCAAAGCATTTATAGCTGTAATTACTTTTTTGTTGTAAATACCAAAATTCCCAACCGTTTCATCTTGCTTCGAGCCAGTTAAGTAACCTAGCGTACGATAGAACAGTTTAGATGACAGCTTTTTGAAAAAACCATCCTTTCTCACAGTTCTTTGGGCCAGCACCACATCATACCCTGTCAATGCCTTTCGATAAAGTTTAGGTATTTCTTCGGGTCTATCTTGTAAATCACAATCCATTACAACTACCCACTCACCAATGGCTAAATCCAAGCCTGCAGAAATCGCATAGTGTTGACCAAAATTACGACTCAGTTTCACCCCCTTGATCCACTTTTTTGTTTTTGCATATTTTTCAATCACCGTCCATGAATCGTCTGGCCCGCAGTCTTCAACTAAAACAAGTTCAAAGTTATCAGTGATTGAAGACATACTTGATTCAATCCTCTTTATTAACTCAGGAAGAATTTTCTCTGCGTTATAGACAGGACTAATGACTGAAATTAAAGGTGTACTTTCTACCACTCAACTTAAAACTTAAACGTCACAATTACTCCTAGTCCTATCAATATCAAGCCTATTAGCTTACCGTGAGTGTAATTTTCATTTAACAAGAAAATCCCTAGTAAAAAAACCAAAGCGGGCGCTAAACTCATTACTGGATATGCCTTTGAAAGCTCCAATTTAGTCATAGCTGCCATCCAAAATAAAGACGCCAACATAGCGGCAACAAAGCCTGACAAGATATAAGGGTCTAAGAATAGCTTCAATAAAAAAATCATCTTGGATTTTAAATCTACAGGGAGACTTCCATATTTCAAAATTCTCCATTTTAGTATAAGCTGCCCATAAACGGTTAAAATCAATGTAGCGAAGACTGCCAGATAGGAATTCATTATTTTTTAGACAACTTTTTTAGTAAGCTTTTAGACGAATTGGTATCTCCATCTTCATAATAGCCACCCCCATATTTATTACCGTAACCATAACCGTAACCGTAACCGTGACCATAACCGTAATTATACCCATAGCCATAACCTGTGCTGGCTTTAAAGTCATTCAGGATTATCGCCATGTTCTTAATCATACCGCGTTCAACATAGTCATTGAGTGGTTTTATAGAATCTTGTGGCGTGTACAAATGACGTACTAAATAAATGTTGATGTCTGAATATTTCAATAGCCCAAAAGTATCAGAAACGATACCAATTGGAGGGGTGTCAATGATAATTATGTCATAATTAGCTTTTAAATAAAGCATCAATTTTTCCATCTTAGCACCCATCAATAGTTCAGCAGGATTAGGGGGGACAGGCCCCGCGAAAATTAAATCGAGATTATTATAATCAGAATGAAAAATAATATCCTCCATTTCTACGAACCCACCAAGATAATTTGAAACACCAAGATCGTTAGTTAATCCAAAATCATCATAGAGCTTAGGCTTTCTTAAATCTAAGCCCATCAAAACCGTCTTCTTCCCGCTGATGGCCATGATGGAGGCTAGATTGGTGGAGCAAAATGATTTCCCTTCCCCTGAAGAACCGGAGGTAACTAAAATGGTCTGTAATTCTTTCTCTGTGCTAAAATATTGCAAGTTAGACCGCAGCGATCTAAATGTTTCTGCGATAATGGATTTAGGTTTGTCTAAAATTGCCAAATTGGATGTTAGATCATTATGGCCTATTACCCCGATAATTGGTATTGAAGTTATTCTTTCTAACTGCCCCCTAGTTTCGATTCTGTTGAAGGTAAGTTCACGAATTACAATGAATAGAAGTGGTATAATCAAACCTAAAGCTCCTCCCACTAAATAATTAAGTTGATAATTGGGAAAGAAAGGATTGGTTGGTGCCACCGCAGGATCTACCACCTCTGAATTAGCCACGTTAGAAGCAGATACAATTGATGCCTCAGATCGCTTTTGTAAAAGGAATGAATAAATCCCGTTAACTACGTTGTACCTTCGTTCTATTTCTAAATAATTTCGCTCAGTTGTCGGGTACTTTCTAAATTCAACATCCGCTAAATTAATCTCATTTTTATAGGAGTCGTTTTGTTCCTTTAACTCGTCTATTTTGAATCCCAAATAATTCTGAAGCGACTTTTTTAGTTGTTTGATCTGTCCTTCTTTCTCTTGGATTAGACTATTAAAAGGATCTAGATACTGGAGCAAGGCTGCTTTTTCTAGTGTCAGGCGACTGATATTGTCGGTAAAAGAATTGAGGTAAGTATCTTCAATACCAAATAAAGAAGGTGCCACTAAATCTTGTAAATTCTCGTCCTTTTCCAGCTTTAGTTTTGATTCTTCTAAAAAGCGGATCTGTCGTTCTAGCTGCCTATTTTCTATATCTAGTTCCGTAATTCTGCTGAGTAGCTCCGAACCTTTACTACTTAAATCTAAGAATCGATTTGAAATTCTATAATTCGAACGTTCCGCACTCAATTGCTCTAAGGTATCTTCTATCACACCCATTTGAGTATTGATAAAAGATATGGTTTTATCAGCTTTCGCGTTTTTCTGATCCAATTCTCTTTTCTGATAAACCCTTAATAATTCTTCCAGAAAATCAACTCCCTTCTGAGGCACCTCAGTGGTAAATGTTAGAACAGCTATTGAGGTAAATGCTTTGAGGTAAGTTACATTCAATCGAGAATGAAAATCTGCGACTAGGTTGTCATAAGAATGAATACGGAAATCAAAAGTTTCACCCGCTAAGTCAGTATAAGTTTTGAATCGAAGATTAATTTTGAATTCATTTGTTTCAACCCACTGATTAGGGGAATACTTTGTTTCGGATCCCCCATTGTCTTCCGCTTTGGCTATGGAGAACTGATTTCCCTCAAAAAAAGTGATCTTTAAATCCCTATCATATAACTGCGCATGATTCTTATCAAATTCAATCTTAAAGGACAATGTTTTGTACTCATCTATGGTCTTAATTCTACCCTTAGAAAAATACGACACTTGTAAATCAAGCGAATCCAAAGCTTCTTTAGTAAGCGTTTTTGACTGCAGGATTTCGATCTCATTCAAAAAAACGGCACCAAAATCAAAATTGCCTAAGGCCGCTAAAATACCTTGATCAATTTCATTATTCTCTTCAGGAATTAGGATGGTTGTCCTAATGATAAATTTTTCAGCAGCATAGCGGTGATAAATAAAGACCACCAATAACATTATAGATGAAGAAATTATAAAAAGTGGCCAAAGCCTTATGTACTTAAATACGACTTCCTTTGGATTAAAGGCAGCGGTCTCTTTCTTATTTTCTACTTTCCCAAAAAGTTCTTCGAAATCCTCCATGAGTTAATTACCAGATAAATTAATGAAGAAGATAACAGCCCCAATTAGAGTAATGACGGTCCCCAACTGTGAGAGAAAATTATCTCCCGCCCCTATTTCACGTAATTTCAAGGGAGGGGCATAAATTATATCTCCAGGTTTGATAAACCAGAAATCTGTAAGTACTAAATCACGTCTGGTGATATCTATTTCATGCCATTTCATACCTCCTTCATAATTGCGGATAATCGTAATTCTTTGGCGATCTGCATTAATCGAGAGATCTCCTGAATTGGCTATAGCTTGCAATATATTTGCTTGACTACCAGAAATAATTTGTTCCCCTGTCCCCATTTCTCCCATGGTAGTAAAACGTATCCCGGCCAAACTGACGTTCAAAGATATATCCTTAATGCCTTTCACTTCTCTTATTTCCTTTTCGAGAATTTCTTTCAATTCAAAGGTAGTATAGCCAATGGCTTTTATGGGTTTTAAAGTATTGATCAAAAGCATCCCATTATTATCAATAATAAAGGTTTGGCCTAAACTTGCCCCTTGACCACCTTGCTGACCTTGTTGACCTCCAGCATTGGCCATCACATCTGAGGTAGTTTGTCGGAAAGGTTCAATTGCCTCATCTACATTTGAAAAAAAGTTGATTGAAAGAATATCCCTAGGCTGTAAATAATATTCCTTCCGTGGAGGAATGATCA
>JBLIKG010000218.1:0-4438 GCA_047636255.1 Roseivirga sp.
GAATGATTCCACCTTAGTCTTCACCACATTCGAAAATAGGAAGTTTCGGCTAATGAGTTTGAACCTCATGACGAAGCAAGTGGATTCGTTATTTAACTCAATCACCAATTTCTTAGGGGCAAAAGTTCAACAAAATGGATTGATTACTTTTTATGGTGGAGAACCTCCTTTGGAATTGGCTTATAATTTAGGTGGCTTTGATGGCGATTTGTTAGTTAAAGGATCCCCATATTCCAAAGATTTGAAACCAAAAATAGTCGATATGTATGCTGTTCGGAGAGCATTTGCCGCTCCTCCAAATCCTAATAATAGTACGCTAATTTTTGATAACACCGATATAAGAGGGGTGGCAGACGCACTGACTCCGTGGGCTTACAGCCTACTAACTATAGTACTTTTATATATCCTCTTTATTGGGTTAGGCAATCGAAACCTTAAAGTAGCTAAAGAAAAAATCAGGGCATTCCTTCTTTTCAATTTCATTTCGGTTCTAATTATTGCTTTACTGGTATTCGTATTGTACTATTTCTTTATCGATCAACTTGCACCAATCAATACAATGCGAGTGTATCTTGGATTAGTAGCCGTATTCTTAGCTCTTTGCATTGGTTTTGTTCATTATAAGAGAACTCAAATGCTAGCCGAACAATTAAGAACTATTTTAATCTTAAATTTTGTGAGCACACTATTTCTGATCGCCATACTACCTCAACTGATCCGGATCCCAATTCAATTCTATGAGGTGAATTATAAAACGAATGAACTAGACCCAATTTATTCTTTCGTCAAGCCATCAAATTATAATCCTTTAAATGGGATGGTTATTGATACTAAATTTAATCCGTCTGGAGGCGAACTCCTTTATTCTGTGGGTAATTTCAGAGGAGGACCATTGAATCAGGGAGATGTCTTCACTCTAAATCTAAACTCATCAAAGACTACCAGACTTTCGTCATCCGCTTTCAATGATGGCTTTGGCGACATAACATCTGATAAATCAAAAATCGTTTTTAGAAGTGGTAGAAGTGGTTTTTTCGACATTTACTTACAAGAAGGAGACAAGGTTAAAAACCTGACCTCAGATGAGCACAGAGACAATTTTCCAATAATCTCTCCTCAGGGGGATAAGATCGCTTTCTGCTCAGATCGACTAGGAACTGACATAGAAGGCAAAGTAAAAACAATGGATATCTTCCTTACTGTTTTAAATGTTGATGGAACCTGGAGCGATGCAAAGAGAATGACAGTTGATAGTGGTCAGGATGCCCATCCTCATTTTTCTCCTGATGGTGATTGGATCATTTACACTTCTGAAGAAGGAGGTATTAATGACGAAGAACCACTGGTACAACCTGTAATTTTTGGGCCTCAGATGTATGGAGAAATCTTTGCCATTCACATCAGTTCAGGTAAAAAAATCAGACTAACTCATAATAAATGGGAAGATGGTGCACCACTTTGGACAAAAGGATTAAAATAGGTGATAACACGGTATAAAATGCATTAAAACGCATTTTATACTAAACGTTACGCTCAATTAATAAAACCCGACATATGAAATTCACAATGCTTTTTTGTTTTATCTCTATAACCACTTTCGGAATAAGTGCATTTGCTCAAACTGACAGTCCACCCGTGAAACAATTGAAAACCCTTTACGATAGTAACAAAGAGTTTAAAAACACCCTGGATTTAATGCTTGAAAATGTCCATGATTTGCCAGATGGGTCTGAAAATCCATGGCAGGACAAGGACATTGATGATTTAGGTGAATTTCTTAATGAATGGTTTTACTTTTTACCGAATACTCACAATGGTTTAGACAGAATCTTAAAATTCACCTTTCTGTACTATAAGAACCTAAACGGAATGAAATTTATTCTCGAAGAGCCAGGACTTAGTTGGACTAACTCATTTGTTGAAGAACGTGGAAAGTTCATGGACAGTCCAGAGTCCACGAAAATAATAGAAGAATGGCTTATTGATAATTCACTTGGTAATGAAGACTTTGTTTTGCCATCCGAAGGCTTCAAGTCTTTTAATGAATTCTTTATAAGAGACTTGAAACCGGGAGCTAGACCTATTGACGATGTTACTGACAATTCAGTTCTTGTTTCACCTGCTGATGGTGTTATAAACATGATTGTAAATGAATTGGAATTGGATTCTGAGATACCTACTAAGGGCAGAATGACCATGAGCCTAAAGACTTTATTGAATGATTCAGAATATGCTAAGAAATTTGTAGGTGGCTCTGCCTTGGCTGTATTTTTAATGCCTGATAACTATCATCATTACCACGCACCAATATCTGGAAGTATTGTTGAATCAAATGAAGATGTTGGAGATAGATTATTTGGTATGCCTGACATGTTAGATATTATAAATAATGGAAATGTCGCGTATAACAAGGACTACAGTGTCTTTGAGAATTTCAGGCATGGGTATTTCATTATCAAAACAGAAACCTATGGTTACGTTGCAATGATTCCAATCGGATTACAGACTATAGGTTCAGTAGTCTTTGAAGAAGAATACCAAGAAGTCAATAATTCAAACCCGATCCCTATAAACAAAGGACAAAAGCTCGGTCATTTTGCCTATGGGGGATCTACCGTACTGCTTATTTTTGAAAAAAATAAACTAAGCTCTATGTCAGTTCAGCAAGGACAAAGAATTGGGAAATTGAAAAACTGAGCATAACATCGTCTATATCAGCATTGGGCATTTATAGAAGCAGAAATGTTGGTGGTTATTTAGTGAGTCCGCCATAAGGTATCTATTTTTAAAATTTCGTGTGGCTAAGTGCAGTTTGGTTGGGCATTAAAATTTACCACGCAACTACTTATAGCGGAGACGTTAGAGAGAACCATTTTAATGAGACAATTGCAGTAGCTCCCAAGATGAGAAATTGAATTACATCATCAATCGCTATATTACCGATTCGTGTTCGAACCTACACCCGTTTTTAATTATGAAGTATGTAAATCTAGCCCTGTTATTCAGCTTGTTAGCATGTACTTCCATAGAAAAGATCGGGGATAAGGAGACCAGTGCCGAAGAAGTTGAAAAGGCAGGCAATAAGTTGATGCAAAGCAAAACAGAACCTGCCAATCACCAACGCAAGATCCGAGAAGTTGAAAGTTCGTTGCAGCAATTGGGTTTGAAGGGAAAAGTTAGCCGCGTAAGTACGAAAGGTAGCTATGAGGGGGATGGTGGCATGCTCGTTTTATACAATGATGTCCAGAATTTTGATGAGCAGGGGCAGCTAACAGGTACCTACGGCTTTGAAAATGATGAAATGGTAAATGTCCGATATGTAGATTATGAATACGAAAATGGTAAGCTGGTCGTGGAAAAACAATGGGATCGAGCTTATCGATATTATTATGACGATAAAAATTATCTGGAAACAAAAGAATGGATTGACAACTTCACAAAAAAGGTAAACACATATTCCTATCAATACAGCAAAGAAGGAAGGGAGATAAGCGAATTAATAAACGGTATGCTCCTAGTAGAAAAAAGTTATGATGATCAGCAAAGAGTTTCAGAAAGAATCAATTATGACATTAATAACGGATCATTTAAGACACGCACCCTATTTAATTACAACCAGACAGGAAACGAAGAAATACAGCTTAATGAAGCGGGGGACACGCTCAACATCTACACCTACCTCGAAGAAAATGATTCGCTGGGGAATCTAACGCTTTGGTCGAGAATTGATTATAATGGAAACGGAGATAAAACCTATTGGGCAGAACTACGGTACGAGCACGATGAACAGAAAAATTGGATCTCCACGTATTCTGTCGACAAATATGCACAGGATACTATCCGCAGGGATATTACTTACTTTGACTAGGTAACGATACGGTCCGAACAGTCTAATTTCAACGAAGGTAATTTTATGATGGCTCGGTAAGTGGAATGGGTTCAAATAGATGCTTTCTTACTTCATTTGTTTCTATTGTAACCGGAATGCTAGAGAAATGAATCACTTTGCCAAGATGAGTCTCAAGATTGAGAATAGTGGAGATATTAGTATCTTGAAGTTGGCTCTTGTTTCAGACACTTTAGACTTATCAATAGAGTTAACGGCTAAATAACGGAAGAGCAACAGACGATATACCGCATGGCCTTCTGTACTTAACTACCAAGTGTCTGCCAAACATCCCGCTTATCTGCCGCCAAGCAACTGATATTCTTTCTACCATCTTCTACTCGTGGGAGTTTTTAATCTGCATAACGCAGTGCATTTCTGATACTTTAAATGCACCGGCAGATAAGCTATTTCTATCGTAATTAATTAAGCTCGGAGGCCATAGCGTCATATCAGGGCGTTATCACCCATATTTTTCCATTACCAACTTGCAGCCTTTGTCTGCTCAGGGGTGCTCAATCCTCCTGCCTGGTCGCACCTTGCCGGTCGCAC
>JBLIKG010000219.1:0-4436 GCA_047636255.1 Roseivirga sp.
AGGTTAGAAAATTCAACCCTAATAAAAAACAGGCTTTTGTGCTTTATCACAACTGGGTAGTAAATACACCAATGGAAGTGGGCATTGCCGATAGCGCGAAAGCAATTAAAGCCTTAGAAACCGGAAGCAAGTATGTCAATCCTTTTGGAGTTTTTGTGACGGGGATCGATCGCGATGAATCTGCTGGAAACGATGCTGGTGGCTTCGCGAAAAAGATGAAAATCTTCTCTTACACAGGTGCAGTAATGACTTTGCCAACAGGCGTACAAACCATTGCGGAAAATAATTATGGCAGACCAGATCAGGCCTTGGCTTATATGGAACGCATGACGAATTCGTTTAGCTACGCTTTGCCGGGGTCTATGTATGAAGTAAGCCCAGACTTTGGCATGATCACCCAAGCTTGGAATATCTATTCTTATGCCATTCCCATCGTGACGCAATTCTTCGGTATCAAGCCAATGGCGCATTTAAAGGAGATTACCATCGCCCCTCAAATGCCGGCTGCTTGGAATACTGGCAGTATAGAAAATGTAAAGGTGGGTAAAAACGAGGTCAGTGTTTTTTATAAAAGAATCAGCGATTCAGAAGAAGAACTTACCATTACCCAAACTGATGAAAGCTATAAAATTCTTCTAGCAACCAAGGCAAAGCAATGGAATGTAATTGAAGGCGATTTATCCTCTGATTTAAAGAATCCATTAGTACTGAAAGGCAAACGCATTGTAGTGAAACTCAAATATTAATCAGTTAATCAAGTAAGTTCTTTTAGCGATGAGCCGATTATTTATTCTAATCGGCTCATAAAATGACTATATTTGAGCCGATTAATTTCTCTAATTGGCTCATGATGTACAATTGGCAACTCAAAGATTGGCCTCAATTTCGATTCGACAATACTCAGTTGAAGGAATTACTTGTTCTGTTTACTCAAAGAACAGGAAGGCTCAGTGGGCTTTTTGAAGGATTATCAGCAACAGAAAAATCCAAAATTAATGTTGAAATGATGGTTTTTGAGGCCATCAAAACCTCAGAGATTGAAGGAGAGTTTTTGAGTAGAGAGGATGTGATGTCTTCAATCAAAAGGAACTTGGGGCTTGAAGACTCGGTACAGCATATTAAAGACTTAAGTGCGAAAGGAGTCGCTGAATTAATGACTGTGGTTCGCTCTACTTTTCAAAAACCATTGAGTGAAGCGGAATTATTTGAATGGCACAGAATGCTCTTCCTTGCTAAAACCAAAATCAATGTGGGTCAATGGCGATTTCACAATGAGCCTATGCAAGTAATTTCGGGAAGCATTGGAAAAGAGCAAGTGCATTTTGAAGCGCCACCATCCAATCAGATGGCTTTTGAAATGCAAAGATTTATGGAATGGTTCAATAGTCCAGAATTTGATGGGATTGAAAGTGCTCCGATAAAATCTGCAATTGCTCATTTATATTTTGAGAGTATTCACCCTTTTGAAGATGGTAATGGCCGAATTGGTAGAGCGGTTGCAGAAAAGGCACTGTTTAAAGGTTTGGGAGCTATTGCGCTAATCAGTTTATCCAGAGCAATTGAATCCGATAATAAAGCCTATTACGATGCCCTGAAAAGGCGCAGCGTACTTTAGAGGTCACAGATTGGGTAAAATACTTTTTACAGACATTGATTTTAGCCGTCAATTCTGCCGAGGACGACATTCAATTTACACTAAAGAAGACAAGGTTCTTCGATCAAAAGAGAGCGTTGTTGGGTGCAAGACAAATTGAAGTAATTGACCGAATGTTGCAAGAAGGCCCTCAAGGCTTTGTTGGCGGTATGAGTGCTAAGAAATACATGATCATAGCTAAAACATCAAAGGCAACGGCTACCAGAGATTTGCAAGACTTAGTTCAATTAGGGGTTTTCCTTCCAGTTGGCTCAGGCAGAAGCGCTCGATATGAAATCAATCTTGATTGATTTTTGAATCAAAGCAAATTAATTAAACTGCTGCTCACTCCCCCTTTTTAAAGGGGGCTGGGGGGATTCGTATGGTAACCTTTTAGCTTTTTCAAACTGGTATACTCATTTGTTTTCTCAACGTATAAGTAAGGATTATGAATATGGCATTTTAAACTTCTCATTCTAACCCTCACATAAAAAAAGCCCCAATCATTGCTGATTGAGGCTTTTCTCTAATTTCTAAAATTTATCTACGAGTATCTAAAATCTAAATCGACTGCTTAATATCGAATTTCTCTAGATAATCAGCTACTCTACGAACGAACATGCCACCCAAAGATCCATCCACTACGCGGTGATCATAAGAATGAGAAAGGAACATTTTATGACGGATAGCAATTGCATCGCCAGAAGGAGTTTCGATTACTGCTGGTTTTTTAATCACTGCCCCTAAAGCCAAGATGGCTACTTGCGGCTGCATAATGATTGGCGTGCCCATTACGTTTCCGAAAGAACCTACATTCGAAACGGTGAAAGTTCCACCTTGCAAATCGTCTGGTGTAAGCTTGTTTTCACGAGCTCTTTTTGCCAAGTCATTTACTTTCTTGGTCAAGCCAGTCAAGTTGTACTGGTCAGCATTATGAATTACGGGTACAATCAAATTCCCAGACGGAAGTGCTACCGCTAAACCTATGTTGATATTTCTTTTCTTGATAATGCGCGTTCCGTCTACTTGCACATTAATCATAGGGTAGTCCTTAATCGCTTTTACTACCGCTTCGATAAAGATTGGAGTGAAAGTAATAGGCTCACCTTCCCTTTCCATAAAGCCATTTTTCACTTTATTTCTCCAAGAAACAATGCTTGAAACGTCAGCTTCAACGAAAGAAGTAACATGTGGAGAAATGCGTTTTGAATCAACCATACGCTCGGCAATCATCTTGCGCATTCTGTCCATTTCGATGATTTCATCATCACCAGAAATAGAAACAGGCATTGGCTTGGTGACTCTTTGCTCTGGAGTACTTGTCGTAGCGGCAGGAGCAGGAGCTGCAACACCATCTTGTGGCCTATTTTTAACATAAGCCAAAAGGTCTTTTTTGGTCACTCGGCCTTCACTTCCAGTGCCTGCTACTCGCTCTAACTCTGTCATTGCAATACCTTCGGTACGCGCAATGTTCATTACTAAAGGAGAATAAAATCTATCGCTTTGAGGCTTTTCTAGTACTGCCGCATGTCCGGTAGATGAAGCAGTTGTAGCTTGAGGTGCTGAGGCTGCTGGAACTTCAGTTTTTGGGCTTGGCGCGGTAGGCGCAACTGTACCTGCTGCAGCGGCATTAGTTTCAATTCGGGCAATCGCAGCTCCAACAGGGACCACTTCACCTTCTTTGACTAAAATTTCTTTAAGGATTCCGGCATGAATGGCTGGTACTTCAGTGTCTACCTTATCGGTAGCTACTTCTAATACAGATTCATCCGCTTCGATCTGGTCACCTTCTTGTTTTAACCAAGTAAGGATCGTTCCCTCCATTATACTTTCACCCATTTTGGGCATCACCATTTCTACAATTGCCATAACCTCAATTTTCGCCAATTAAAACGTTTGCATTGAAAAGACAAAAATAGCATTAAACCAAATATTATCAAGGTTTTATGCTTTTAAACTTTTCCTTACCAAATTTAATACTGATATTTCAGTTAACTCAATATTTAATATTCTATTCTGTGTCAATTGCAGTTTTTTAGCGATGGTTTTTTTGCCATCTGCATATGCAATCCAAACAGTACCCACTGGTTTTTCGTCCGAACCACCATCTGGTCCTGCAATTCCACTACTTGCCGCACCAATATCGGCATTGAATTTCTCTCTTACACGTTCTGCCATTTCTATTACGCATTCTTCGCTTACAGCACCGTGTTTTTCAAGCGTTTCTGCCTTTACTCCTAACAAGTCTATTTTGAATTGGTTGTGATAAGGCACCAATCCGCCTTGGAAATAGGCAGAAGAACCAGGGGTTGTAGTCATTTTATGTTGAATGAAACCGCCTGAACAGCTTTCTGCAAAAGCGATGGTCTTCTTTTCTGCTATCAACATCTGACCAACGGCTTCTTCTAAAGTAGTTTTATCGTATCCATAGATATACTTTTCAGCCAAGGGCATCAATTGGTCTATCAATAGCTGAACATCTTGTTTAAGTATTTCCCTATCGTCACCAACGGCTGTTAATCTCAACTTTACATGACCGATACTGGGTAAATAAGCCAAAGCTACGTGAGAGGGAAGGCTGTCTTCCCAATCCTTGATTTTGTCTGCTAAAAATGACTCACCGATACCGACCGTTTTGATCAAACGATGATAAATAACAGGTGAATTGAAGAAATTACGAACCTTAGGAATAACAAATTCATTCATCAGATTTTTCATTTCATGAGGTACACCAGGCATAGAAACGAAGACTTTACCATCGCGCTCGTACCATGTACCTGGCGCTGTGCCTAAGGCGTTGTGC
>JBLIKG010000220.1:0-4430 GCA_047636255.1 Roseivirga sp.
TATCTCACAAATGGTGAAATCCTTAATCTAACTGTGGTGTCTTCTCGCCAAGAAAGCGTGCCCGTAAAATCTAAGTTCCAGCCTTCGACAGTATTAAAGCGCACATGAGGCAAAAAGCCAGGGAAATTGAATCGCATCCTTTTCCCTAAGGCATAATTACTTCCGAAGAGTAAATCAGTTGGTTTAAATTTAACACCATTACGCGACTTTGAGGAGTCAGCTTCGGACTTCTCTTTATCAGCAAAGTAAGTGCTATCCTCTTTTTTATAACCAATGACCTCTCTTTGAGTTAAAGGAATCGGCCTTCTCAAGGCCCAATAGATCGAATCCTTTTTGGTGGCCAATGAATCTATTTTAAAGGTTCGATCCGAAATTACATCTTGCTCCTCAAGATCTTCTCGTTCCTCCTTATCGTATTCTTTCATCATTTTTCGAAGCTGTTTTCTTGAAACTGCCTGATCCGTATTAAAAATTTGTGAGGAACTATCTACCTTAGTTTCAACTTTCTGAATCTCAATTTCTTCAGGAGCCTCTTCGATCTTTTCGTCAATTAGAATGATATCTGGATTCAAATCTTTGTTTTCGGTGACTTGATAATTGCTCACTGAAGCTAAATAATCATAGCGTCCTGCCAACCCGAAAATCGAGCCCGAAAATTCAAATTTCTGCGTCACCGGCATCCATATTTCATCTTTTATTGGAGCAAGAATTTGCTCAATTCTAATTTCGAAGCCCATCAAACTCGTTTTTAGATCAAGTGAATGAATGTTCCAAAAATTCTCACGGATGTAAATTATCCCTTCAAATAGGTCATCCCCTTTCGATCGAGGTGTTACCTGTATTTTATTGATCTCATAGCCGCGCTCCATAAAGCTGCCCTCATATTTAAACTTATAATAAGAGAAAGCCCGAGGGCTTAAAGGAGAAATGGCATTGACTACTTTGGGTAAATAAAAGCTGCTGTTGATATAAGCATTCGGGTTAGCGTTGTTGCTGTCTTGACCTGAAGTTCTCACAGAAATCACTTTTTCTTTAAAGGTGTTTGGCCGCTCGAAGTAAATTTCACTGACCGACTCTGATGTAAATACTTGGGAGGTATCAATCCCTTCTTTTTCGAAAGTCTTCTTTAATAACCATGGCACTTTGGTTACTTGGCCAGTGCCTTTCATATACACTTCAGCGGAATAATTATCATTCTGAAGCAGATGGTATTCAGCTTTCGCAATTGCCTTCCGCATAATGGTATAGGATGGATCTTCTGCATTCGCTTCTAAAATAAAAGTGGGTAAATTCACCACTTGAGGTTGCATTTGGAGATTAACTACTTCGAATCCATTGCCTACTTTGACTGTCTTGATTTGGGTGGCATAGCCTAGGAACTGGTAAGTGACTTGATAGCTACCTGGCTTCAACCTGTATTCGTAGAAACCATCAAGATTGGATGAAGTACCTGAACCAACCTCTTTAACAAATATGGATGCAAAGGGTAAGCCTTCTCCCTTTTCATCTTTAATTGTACCCTTAATTCCTTGAGCGTTCAATTGGTATAAACTGCTAAAAAAAGAAATGACCAGTAAGAGTTTTTTCATATTTGGTTTGAGTTTTTCTTGACTAAGCAAATAACGCACCTGTTGCAATCACGTCAATTAGCCGACCAGTTAATAGACGTGAAAACTTAGTCCGAAGTAACGGAGGACTTGAAGAAAATCTAAACTTTTAAAATATAAGGCCTATAGACAGCCTCAATGGAGAAATCTAAAGATAGAATTTTTTAAAACGCACATAATCAGCAACTGTTTGTGGTAAAAGATACTGCACCGAATGTTCGTTACGAATGGCATCTCTAATAAAAGTAGCTGATATATCGAGCATGGGCGACTCAACATATCTAACGTTGGCGTGCTCTACTTTAATTTTAGACCTATCTACTTGAGGCCTAGGATAAACGTAGAGCCCATAATTATCAAGAATGGCTTCGTAATTTTTCCACTTATGAAAATGCACTAAGTTGTCTTCTCCTATGATCAGCACAAATTCGTGTTCAGGATGTTTGTCTGAGAGGTAAGCCAAAGTATCAGCCGTATAACTTGGCTTGGGCATATTGAATTCTACGTCTGAAGCCCTGAATTTAAAGTTATCAGCTACGGCCAACTCTACCATTTTTAGTCGATCGAACTCGTGAAGTAAGGTTTTTGAACTTTTAAAGGGATTTTGAGGACTCACGACAAACCATACTTGCCCTAAATCGGTGTGATCGGCCATGACATCGGCAATCACAAGGTGACCAATATGGATTGGGTTGAAGGAACCAAAGAATAAACCGATTCTCAAAGCTTATTTTTTTAAAAAGTCGATAACCAATTGTTCTGCCTTTTTATAAGACTCGTCAAGGTTTTGATTAACTAAGGTAACATCAAATTTGTTTTCAAAAGTCATTTCGAACTCAGCTCTATAAAACCTTTGTGAAAGACTTTCGGCAGATTCAGTTCCGCGACCAGTAAGTCTCTCTTTAAGCACTTCCAAAGAAGGGACTTTTACGAAGATGGCAAGGGCGTCATCTCCAAAATATTTTTTTAGGTTTTGGGCACCTTTGACCTCCACATCGAACACGACATGCTTTCCTTCGTCCCAAATTCGTTGTACTTCTTGCTTTAAAGTGCCGTAGTAGTTGCCGGTGTATACTTCTTCCCACTCTACAAAAGCATCCTCTTCGATCCTTTGTCTGAATTCTTCTTTTGAAAGGAAGTAGTAGTCTTTACCATTCTCTTCGGAACGTCCGCGTTTATCTCTTGTACTGGCGGAAATTGAAAATCCAAGCTTAGGATTTACGGAGAGTAAATGTTTTACAATGGTAGTTTTACCTGAGCCAGAAGGCGCAGTAAAGATGAATGCTTTGCCTTTACCCATTTTTATAGGTTGATACTCTTTTTAATGGATTGTGCTAAGTCACTCGGGATTTCTTGCCTGTGATCGGATAACTTCTGTTTGATGGTTTCTCTTATGGATTTTTCTTTTTCAAACGAACCACTCGATTTAACGCAAGTCCTGATTTTTTCTTCAAAAATCGCTCTAGACTCTTCGTCTGCTTCGTTATCTAAAACCAACTGTATGATTTCAGAAAATCTCTTTTCGTCCACTAGGTTTCCTTTCTCACAATAGCACTCTCTAAAAGTACCTTTAAACCAATCTGAGAACTCACTCATGGTATTTACTATTTATTTATTGTACCCCATTTCTTTAGCATATACAGCAAGTTTGTCTTTCAACATGTTTCTTGCTCTATGCAGTCTTGATCTTACTGTCCCGATTGGGATATCTAAAATCTTAGACATCTCTTCATAAGTAAAACCCTCCAAATCACTTAAGATTATTACCGTTCTGAAATCAACAGGAATGCCATTAAGCGCTCTCGTAATTTCGTCACCAATCATGTGTTGAACAGTTTCAACCCTTAAATCAGTGGTGATGTTTTCGTCTATATCATCAGAATTGTAATAAGATTCTACTTCATTATAGTCAACTTTCGCTGGCTGTTTGCTCTTTTTACGGAACTCATTAATGAAGCTGTTTTTCAAGATTCGGAACAACCACGCTTTTGCATTAGTTCCTTGCTCAAATGAATTGATAAACCTAAATGACTTCAAATAAGTGTCTTGCACTAAGTCTTTAGCATCGTCCTCATCAAAGGTAAGCCTATAGGCGAAATTGTACATGGAATTTACATGAGGCATGAATTCCTGATCGAAAATACGTGCGGCTTCCTTGTCGCTATATTTTTGTCTTTGCGTTTCTTGGTTATCGTTATTCACCTTTTGTTCAGACATTGTTCAAAAATAGTAAAAACTCTGTTCTTCCTGCTATTGGCTCGTAGGAGTTTATCCAGAATGAGAATTCAAAACTTCTCTTCAATTCCCAGACCAAAGAGGGCGAAGTCATATTTTACTGGATCTTTGCTGTCAAATAGTCTTAGGTTGGCAGTAAGTTCTTGAGCGGTTTGCCAATCGGTCTGTTTCCTGGTAATCAAACCTAGTTTTCTTCCAACTCGGTCAACATGCACATCACAAGGGCAAATAAGTTGTGAAGGACTGATTTTATTCCATATACCGAAGTCAACCCCATGATTATCTTTTCTGACCATCCACCTCAAAAACATATTCAATCGCTTGCATGCCGATTTTCTAGCAGGGGTAGCGATGTGTTTTCTGGTTCTTTCAGGAGCATCTGGCAGGCTGAAAAACTGATTATGAAAATGGATTAAGCCCTTTTCTATATCGACATCGCTTTTTTTCATTCCTAAGACAAAAGCCTCTTCTAGCGAAGAATGTTGAGTATAGAAGTCTTTGAAAAAAGCGATGAAATAAAGTGTGTCGGTTGCATTAAAAGTGCGATGCTTAAAGTTAAGAAAGCGCTTAAGATCTGACTCTTGATGA
>JBLIKG010000221.1:0-4423 GCA_047636255.1 Roseivirga sp.
TCGAAGAAATAGGGACGTTCTTCTGGGTTTTCGCGAAGCGGATCAACTTCATAAGGAATATCGAAAAAGGTAAGCAGAAAGAAGTCGTAGTACTGTGTTTCCAACCTATTCAAAATCCATGGGTCACATTCACCAAATTTGTATTCGCTCCAAACTTTGATTACATGTAAATCAGTATCACAAAAAAGGATTCCATTGGCCGACCTTTCAAGTGCCTTTTCGGACTCCATCTGTCCTTTAGCTATTTCCAAAAGATCAGATTGAACATAGGGTCTATCGAGCTGATTAAGGTAAGTTCTAGCATACTCTGGCACCCAAACAGTATTAAAATGCTCCGCCAAGCTTTTGGCCAATGTAGTCTTTCCCGTACTTTCCGGTCCAATAACCGCTACTTTGATCATAAAGATGAATTTCCTTTGTGCATTGTTTTTCTCCATGCCAAATATCCTACCACAGCCATTCCAATATAGAGGAAGTAAAGAAGTGAATAAAAATATAAATCTTTATAGAAATAAACACCTGCCGCAATAATATCTACAGCAAACCAGTAATACCAATTTTCGATTTTCTTTCTGGCGGTTAGCCACATTCCTGTCACACTCAAAATCGATGTGGTGCTATCCCAATAAGGAAGTGATGCTGGATCAACGCCCTCAAACATCGAGGGGATTTTTATTAAGAATTGAGCAAAAATGAAAACGCCAATTATTGTTAGAAAGAATACAATCGCGTTCTGTCTGAGTGTCAACCCAGTAACTACAACTGTAGATTGGCTATTCTGGTTTCCTTTTACCCAATAAAACCACCCATAAATATTCAATACAAGGAAAAAGACATGTAAAATCAAGTCTCCGTAGAGGCGTGCATTCCAGAAGACCACAAAAGAGACAATGACATAAGCAATACCCGCAGGCCATGTCCAAATATTCTCTTTGATGAGGAAGACCACAGCAAGAATCCCAAAAACAAGGCCCGAAAGCTCCCAAATACTGATTTGAGCAACATATGAGACAATGTCTTGCCAAATGTGATTTAGGTGCATGGCGTCAAAGATATAATTTTGTGGTATATTTCGTTGTTAGATTTTACTGAATGGAGATGTTAAAGAGTATTTTAATTTTGATGATGCTGTTGGTGATTTTTCCTTTGGTCACCAAAGGACAAGAGCAGGAATATAATTTAGAGACTGAAAGTGTTTCAGATTATGTAGAGAAGATTTTGAACGGCCCTATTACCAAAGAAGGGCTAAAAAAGATGCCTTACAAACTCTGGTTCAACACCAACTATAAAACTTATCGGCTTGATTTCGAAACCCTTAAAGACATTAAAAAGCGAAAACTCAAGGACCTAACAATTCTAGCTTTCATGGGTACTTGGTGTCACGATAGCAATAGAGAAATTCCTCGTTTAATGCGGGTTTTGGATGAATTAGGGGTTGGAGAACAATTAGAATTGTATGCCCTTGATATTGATAAAACCAGTGTAAAAGGAAAAGAAAAGAATTTCGATATTAAAAATACCCCAACAATCATTTTCTATTTGAACGGTGAAGAAGTCGCGCGTGTCCTTGAAGAACCTGAGGAATCCTTCGAAAAAGAATTAGCGAAAATCCTGCATTAAGTTTATGTTATCCAACCAAAGTCACCTTTTCAATCTTCCTGACGATGTAACTTACTTGAACTGCGCTTATATGTCGCCCAGTTTGAAATCCGTTGCAGAAGTAGGAGTTCGAGCTATTTATGGCAAAGAAGATCCGACTACGATCAAGCCTGAGGATTTCTTCAGCAACACGCAAAAACTAAGAAAGGAGTTTGCCAAACTTCTGAATTTCAGTGATGAAAAAAGCTGTGCTATCGTCCCTTCAGCCTCCTATGGATTAGCCAATGTGGCTAAAAACTTAAAAGCCGGAAAAGGTGATAATATTATCTGTCCTGAAGAACAATTCCCAAGTAATATCTATGCTTGGAAAGCCTTAGAGCTGGAAAATGGGGTGAAATTAAATTTAGTAGCAGCGCCTAAAGTAAATGTAGATAGAGGTAAAATTTGGAACGAACGTATTCTTGAAGCCATTGACTCCAACACCAAAATGGTGGCCATTGGGCATGTGCATTGGGCTGACGGAACGAAATTCGACCTCAAGAAAATCAGAGAAAGAACAAGAGAAGTAGGTGCTATAATGGTGATCGATGGCACTCAATCCATCGGAGCCCTTCCTTTTGATGTTCAGGAATTTGAGCCAGATGCCGTAGTAGTTGCTGGCTACAAATGGCTGATGGGACCCTATGCCCTAGGATTGGCCTACTATGGCGAATACTTCGAACATGGCACACCCATCGAAAACAATTGGATGAACCGGCTGAATAGTGAGAAATTCGCTAACCTAGTGAACTACCAAGACGAATATCAGTCTGGAGCAATCCGCTATGAGACAGGTGAAAGTGCCAATTTTATACTTACTCCAATGCTTACTGAAGCATTACGTCAAGTGAATGAATGGGGACCAGAGAATATCCAAAGCTATTGCCGCTCCATTACTCAAGACGTTCAAAACGAACTTATTCAACTCGGTTTTCAGATTGAATCGGCAGAGTTTCGAGCGGAGCATTTGTTTGGAATAAGGTTGCCTTCTACCATGGATTTAGAAAAGGTAAAACAGCGATTGGCAGAAGCAAGGATAAATGTTTCAGTAAGGGGAAATTCAATCCGAGTTGCTCCGCATTTGTACAATAAACCTTCTGACCTAAATCATCTATTAGAGGTGTTGAAAGCCAATAATTAGGCTCATCGAAAATAATATTCAAACCAAATTTTTTTAATCGCTTTATCCACGTAATTTTGTCCCGCAAATAAACAAGCCTTTATTTGCTATGCCCTTCGATACAAACAAACTCCTTTTTGAAGCACTGACCTACGATGATGTCCTCCTGCTTCCTGCGTATTCTGAAATTTTACCACGCGATACAAGTACTCAAACGCTATTAACTCGTAATATTCAATTGAATATTCCTTTGGTTTCTGCTGCTATGGATACGGTAACCGAATCTGAGCTAGCCATTGCTATGGCGCTTGAAGGCGGTTTGGGCTTTATTCATAAAAATATGAAAACGGAAGAGCAGGCACAGCAAGTCCGTAAAGTAAAGCGTTCTCAAAGTGGAATGATTCTCGATCCTATTACCTTGAATGTAGAATGCACCGCAAGGGACGCAGACAAAATCATGCGTGAGAATAAAATTGGGGGTATTCCTGTCGTAGACAATGACTTAAATTTTGTAGGTATCATCACTAATCGTGACATGCGATTTATCAAAAACATGTCGAAGCCCATCCGCGAAATCATGACAAAGGAGAACTTGATTACCGCGAAAATGGGGATCAGTTTGAATGAGGCAGAGGGCATCTTGCAAGAGTTCAAAATCGAGAAACTTCCGATTGTAGATGAGCATGGCAAACTTAATGGCTTAATTACTTATAAGGATATTCTTAAAAACAGAGATAGACCCAATGCCTGTAAAGACCAATACGGTCGATTAAGAGTTGGGGCAGCCGTTGGGGTTACTCCTGATATTATCGAAAGAATTGAAGCTTTAAAGAATGCAGGTGTTGATGTAATCAGTATCGATACCGCACATGGCCATTCGAAAGGCGTTATCGATATGGCTAAGAAAGTAAAATTGGCTTATCCAGACATTGACCTTATTGTAGGTAACGTGGCCACTGGCCCTGCCGCTAAGGCCTTGGTGGATGCTGGAGCAGACGCAGTAAAAGTAGGTGTTGGCCCAGGAAGTATCTGTACAACTCGTATTATCGCTGGTGTAGGTATGCCACAGCTCTCTGCTGTTTACGAGTCTGCTAAAGCCATTTTAGGCTCAGGTGTTCCCGTGATTGCGGATGGTGGTATTCGCTACTCAGGCGACTTGGTAAAAGCGATTGCTGGTGGTGCAAGTACCATTATGATCGGTTCTCTTTTAGCGGGTACTGAAGAAGCCCCTGGCGAAGTGATCCTTTACGAAGGAAGAAAATTCAAATCTTACCGTGGAATGGGATCTGTGGAAGCTATGGAAGACGGATCGAAAGACCGTTACTTCCAAGATGCTGAAGATGACATCAAAAAATTAGTACCGGAAGGCATCATGGGACGTGTTCCTTACAAAGGAACTGTTCAAGAAATGTTATACCAGTTAACAGGTGGATTGAAAGCTGGTATGGGATATTGCGGTGCTGCTACTATCGAAGACTTAAAGCAAGCGCAGTTCGTAAAAATCACTAATGCTGGCATGAGCGAAAGCCATCCACATGATATTATGATTACTAGAGAGGCTCCTAATTATAGCAGGAGGTAATTCTCACTCATGGAAACGAAAAGGGCTGAATAATATTCGGCCTTTTTTTTTAGACCATCTCTAATGAAGTTGCCCATTACCAT
>JBLIKG010000222.1:0-4421 GCA_047636255.1 Roseivirga sp.
ATCCGAGGGACATCTCTTATACCTTCTGAATACTCCAATGAGCATTACGAACACAAAAATTACCGCAATGGAAATAATGATGATAAACGACTGATTCATGTTGATTAAAGTTTATTTTTAGACACTAAGAGCATACTACTATTCAAAACATCGGTCACAGTAACGACTGTACCCATTGGCAAATCAAGATCATCATCGGTAATGGCTTCGAGTTCTCTCAAAGAACCTTGCACTTTGATTAAAACCTTACCCACATTTCCTCTTCCCGCATCAATACGCATGTATACTTCGGCTATACTCCCTTTTGCGTTATTGATATTCATGGTTCCGCTGGCCGTTAGTTTACTGAAAAAGTAAAAAAGTGAAGCCATAATGGTCATCATAAAGAGACCTGAAAATGTTGAAACGATGAGTGTGGTTGCGGTACTATAACCAGAGTCTAAAGAGGCAATTCCAGACCATGCGAAAATGGTAAAAAAGCCTATAAAGTTTTTTAAGGTAAAAAATTGAAAACCAGCGCCTCCATCAGTTTCTACATCAAAGTCTGCATCACCATCTATTTCCATTTCACCCCCTATAAAGGTCAAGACCATTTGAATCAAGAAGATAATGGAAAAGGGAATGGCAATCCCCCAATAGATTTGATGCGTAGTATCTAAGGCGCCCCACCAGTCCGAGAAATTAAAAGACATAATTGTAATCGATAATACAATTGAAAGTATCGTATTTTTTTGGCTTGGCTTTCTATTATTTGTCGAGATGGTTTAATTCTTGGGCTGAATGGTTTTTGATTCGGATAACCTCGGACAAGGAGAACTTTTGAACTATCGTTTTTTGAAGACTACGTTTTCGTTTATGATTTCGGAAAGTACTTTTAACGCGCCTGCTTCATAGAGTTCAGCGATCGTCATAATATCGATGCTTTCGTCTTCTGGTTTTAAATTCACATAATCTTGAATCAAAATTCCATTCACTTTGCGTTGATTAATGGCTTCGCGAAAGCGTAAGCCACCACCGTCAGTGTGGTATAAATAGGCTAGATAATCCATACTATAATCTTCTTTATCAAACCAATAGAGGAAAACATCATCAAAATCTTCTCCGCCACCCGCTTGGGTAAAAGTCACTTTTACTTCGTAATAGGTTTTGCCTTTAATTTCTGTTTCACCAACAAAGGTTTTGTTAACTGATGGATCGTTCAAGCCAAATGGAAGTCGAAAAAAGTAGATTACCGAATTGACAGAGCGCGTAAATGCTGCTCTTCTTTCATCAGTTAATTCAGCAGTATCTCCGTCAATTTTCCTGATTAATCCATCATTATCCATTCTATCAAAAATGACACTGCCAGAAGAATCTGTTTGTGTGCGGGTGTATTCATACATTCCGTTTTGGTTGATATAGGTATAGTCCATTTTGCGGAATGTCAATGAAAATGATGAGTTATCAAGGTCCTCCATTCCGTGAAAAGTAATGGCATTGTCAACAATTTCCTGCTCCTGACTCTTAACTACAGTTTGTTCCTTTTTTTCAGGAGATGAGCAAGCCGCAAAAATAAATAAGGATAAAAAAATGGAGTGTTTTGTGTTCATGGTGATGAATTCTGTTGTTGGCTAACAGCTAAGATATAACAAAGTTAACGATCTAACGATGAATTGAGCTTTGGTGTGATACGTCTGACTTATAACAAGGAGATATAAGGTGGTCGTATAAAAAACACCACGCTTCAAATAACTATGAAACGTGGTATTAATTGAGTTTTTTTAATGATGCTCTGAATGGCCGAAATCTATGATGAATCCGAAATTCACAACAAAGCCTTCTAAGGGTGCCCAAATATCTAACTGCTCAGGATTCATATCTGAACCTAAATTGATGTTTTCGAACTTGGATTGTCTAGTATCAGAGAAGTTCTCAAAATTACTGTATACGCTAATGTGTTTGAATTTACGCAGTACCATTAGGCCGGTAATCCAATAATTATCAGTGCTAGTGAAGTCTCTTCTGTACTGTTCGCCTGTATAGTAAGCTTCAAGTCCAATTCGCCATTTCCCTTCTACTTCATACACCAAAACTGCCCCAATGTTATGCTTTGCCGTTAATGGTTTTTGGTTATTTCGGTTGTCAAACTTCTCTTGGGTATCGATTAAGGCATAATTGAAAAACAATTTGAAATCGTTGTACGTCAGTTTCAAGTTGGTTTCTAAGCCTTGAGAACGCATGTGATCATCTGCATTTTCAAAACGGAATGAAGTTGAGAGCGGAACCTGACGAAGCGCCAGTGGATCGTTTAATTGGGTGTAGAAAAACAACTGATTAACGCTGAAAGTCCAACGCTCACCAATCGCGGTTTTGTAGTTGATGTCGAAGTTTCCACCAAAGGATTTCTCAGTATCGAGACTCGTTAGGTTTGAAGCGTCCAAGCCTCTGAAAGATAATCTCTCTGTGTCTTCTGTAAAGATGGTGGGTGTTTTATAACCCAAACCGCCACCCAAGCGGTAAGAGAATTTCGAAGCTGGCTTATAGAAAAGCGCAACCCTCGGAAGTGCAAACCAGCCGTAGTCATTATTGTGGTCAAAACGAACACCTGATTCGATAGAGAAGGTTTCTGAAACTTGTTCTACTTGCTGTACAAAAGCACCGGCTGTAATCTGCTCATAATTACGATTATTATTTGTATCACTGTCTTCTGTAAAGTTGTCGGAATAGAGGTTGGTACCAACAATCCATCTGCTTTTTTCTTTTCCAAAGGAATAGGCAGCTTCGCTGAAGGTGGCGTATTGCTGACCATTGAACACGAGGCTTGGTTCTTCAATAGTTCGGTCGAAACTTAACAAGCTATTTTTGATTGTGAATGACCTGTTTTCGTCCCAGTTTTTCTCATAGCTCAATTGGTATGAAAGCCTGTTGGTCGTGTTTTCCTGCAAATAGGCATTTGCGTTACTTTGTTCAGCGTCAATAGCATTTAAGTTTCCACCCAGTCGATCTTCGAAAGTACCGCTCAAAGCCAGTCTAATTTTACTATCCGTAGAAGGGTAATAAAAAAATGTAGGGTTGAAGGTTAAGGCTTTAGATTCTGGGATATCAGAGAAATTATCATCGTTTACCTCATAAGCCTTTTGATTGTTGGCCGAAGCAAAAAGGGTCATCCCAAATTTATCATTGCGCTTTCCATAAAACGCATTAACAGTCGAACCCCCAGCCGAAGTTTGATCCAGCATCAACCTAAATCTTGCTTCATCTTCTGGCTGAATACTCACTAGATTTACCAAACCCGCAATTGCTCCTCCACCGTATAAAGTTGCGTTACTGCCTTTTATGACCTCAACCTGTTTTAGATCCAAAGGCGGAATTTGCATAATGCTTAAACCACCAGAAAAACCTCCATAAAGTGGAAACCCGTCCTTTAGGAGCTGAGTATAGCGTCCATCCAAACCTTGAATTCTAATGCTCTGGTTGGCCGAACTTGGTGAGGTAATCTGCATTTGAATACCTGTGCTTTCGCGAAGCAACATGGCAATATTGGAAGATTTCATTACCGCTTTCTCTTCCAGTTCTTCAGTTCCCAAAAATTCTACTCGTGTTGGAATTTCTTCGATACTGCGACTCGAACGCGTAGCCGTTACTATGATTTCTTCTGATTCTTCTTCTGACATTTCCATTAAAATTTCAATCGGTTCTACACCTATTTGATTGAAATTGTATGCATTGGTTTGGGATTCGTACCCCACAAAAGAGAAACGTACTTTCACGCGATCACCGCCTAATTGGGTCAGCTTCAGTAAGCCTTGATTATCGGAAATCGTACCTTTTGTAGTACTGACATAAGCAGTAGCCCCAACAAGTGGTTCTTTGGTTTCTCTATCAAGAATTTTAAATATGATATTGGTTTGGCCAATGGCCATATGAGTAAGTAGCATCAATAGAGATGCTAGAAAGAATCTTTTGATCATTTTTGAATTGATATTTGGGTTGAAATACTAATTGTATTCTGAAGGAAGATTAGATTTTTGGAGGCTGCCAAATTTCAACATGTGGGGGTGTTACGCTTCCCGATACTTCAACTAAGAAATCAACTGGGGGATCGCTTTCTGTTATTTCTAGGAAAAAATAAACTGAAGAGAGCGGAATATGGCAGCAGGCGCAGGCACAAAATGGGGTACATGTGTCTGCTTCCTGAGGAGAATTAATGGGTTCAGCTTGTGCATGAATTCGATTCTCGTTCGAGCAATTATCTGCTTCCCAAGCTTCGGCACAAGGCGAAAGACTAAAGAAGAGAATCAAAAAGGCCATGATGGTTTTAGACCATTGCATTGGGCAAAAATAACCGATGTATCGATGTAACAAGGGATAAAATCGAATAAAGTTTGATGAATTGAGGCTTACTCATCTCATACCAGAATTTTTTTTTGTTAAAGTGATCA
>JBLIKG010000223.1:0-4395 GCA_047636255.1 Roseivirga sp.
GGAGTTGCCCAGTCTTTTAAAATAGTGATCATTGATTGGATATTATTAGCCCCTGCATCGGGCGGAGGTAAAATTTGAGCTCCGACAGATTGCCCCGGAAAACCTGCGAAATGCGCATGAGCATCAATAAAACCTGGAAGCATAGTTTTTCCATTAAGATTTGACTTAAAGGAATTGGGAAATAGTTTTTCAGCCTCTTTTAGACTTCCCAAAAAAGCAATAGAATCGCCAACGATAACCATAGATTCAACATAAGCTGGGTTATCGCCTTTCATTGTAAGAATATCTCCTCCATGATAAAGCGTTTCGGTTATTGAAATTTCGCTTTTTTGTTTAAAACATGCAGAAAGGGATAATAAAATTGAAAGTGCTAAAATCTTCTTCATATGATTATTTCTGAGCTTTTAAAACAATAGTTATTTGTGAAATGAAGCTTTTTAGATGAGAATATCTATTGCAAGATAATAAGATATTCTACTTTTTAGGGCTTAATAATACATACAATCGAGGCTTATTTGAAGAAGGCAATTCAAGGTTCCCATATTGAATCCCTCATCTCTCGCTCTGAAATCGGTTCAAGAGATTAATATTACTTACACAAATCCTTTTTCAACGCTATTGCTGCTAGCTTGGCCCAAGGGATATGATTAAAATCTTTGGGTGAAAATTTGAAAAGAATAATTTCCTTTGATTTTTATCGCAGTAATGCTATTCGATAGTTACACTTAAGTTCATTGGTTTTTTTGTGTAACTGCACCAGAAAATTTCGAGTTGGCCTATAAATTGAGAATTGCTTCAACCTTTAAAAAATATTACTCACTTTGGTGTGCGATTTGCTAAATGATTCGTTAAGTTTTAAAAAAAGAACTATTCAGATGAAAAGATTATCCTTAATACTCTCCTTATTCCTGTTTTTCAGTTGCACGGCCGAGGCTCAGTTGCTTAAAAAGGCCAAAAGTTTAATCGGTGGTGACATAGCTTTCTCTAAAGAAGAGGCAGCTGAAGCCCTTAAACAAGCTTTAGAGCAAGGCACATCCAAAGGCGTTGACTTGCTTTCAAAAGCAGATGGCTATTATAAAAACCCTGAAATTAAAATTCCCTTTCCGCAAGAAGCTCAAGCTGTTGAAAGCAAACTGAGAGCACTGGGTTTGGGCATTCAAGTAGACCAAGCCATCGAATCATTGAACCGCGCAGCGGAAGATGCGGCTTATGAAGCCAAAGATATTTTTATCGCAGCCATCAAAGGGCTGACCATCAATGATGCCATCAACATTGTAAAAGGAGAGAAGAATTCTGCAACGCAGTTTTTAGAAAGAGAAACTACTCAATCGCTGATTGGTAAATTCAGTCCGATTATTGAAGCTTCATTAAAGAAAGTAAGTGCGACAAAATACTGGGATGACGTAATGGGCACTTACAATAAGGTGCCTTTTGTAAAGAAAGTCGAGACCGATTTGACAGCCTATGTTACCGAAAAGGCAATTGATGGTTTGTTTGTGATGATTGCCAAGGAGGAATTGAATATCCGCGATAATGCTGGCGCACGAACTTCTGAATTATTGAAGAAGGTTTTTAAATAGACTAATTGGTCAAGTCAGGAGATACTCAGTCAAGCTGAGTATGACGCTTCGAACAGAGCCAGATGTCACCCTGAGCTCGTCTCAGGGCCCGTCTGTTTGGAAAAAAAGGCAAAAAAAAGGACTTCATATGAAGTCCTTTTTTTTGCTAAGTCTTATTTATTAGGCTGTGGTGTAAATCTTAAATATGGCTTAACCTCTTTAAAACCTTTCGGGAATTTAGCAGGGATATCAGCCGTTTTAATCGAAGGAGAAACCACGGTATCATCACCGTCTTTCCAATCCGCAGGAGTGGCAACGCTATAATTAGCTGTCAATTGAAGTGAATCGATTACCCTTAAAAGCTCCTGAAAATTTCTACCTGTAGAGGCAGGGTAAGTCAAGGTTAACTTCACTTTTTTATCTGGGCCAATCACAAATACTGACCTAACGGTCAATGTATCATTTGCATTGGGGTGGATCATGTCGTAGAGATTGGCCACATTCCTGTTTTCGTCTGCAATAATCGGGAAGTTAACAGTAGTGTTCTGAGTTTCGTTAATGTCCTTTACCCAGCCTTTGTGAGACTCTAGTCCATCTATGGAAACAGCCAATACTTTCACATTCCTCTTATCAAACTCTGATTTCAATTGCGCAGTACGTCCTAATTCTGTGGTACAAACTGGCGTATAATCTGCTGGATGTGAAAATAACATTCCCCAACTGTCGCCAAGCCATTCGTGAAAATTAATAGTTCCTTCTGTGGTTACCGCTGTAAAGTCAGGGGCAATATCTCCTAATCTAATAGACATACCGTTTGTGTTTAATGTTGAACAAGTTACGCTGTGTCAACACACAAAAAAAAATTAAGTTCTTTATTGCCTATAGAAATTATAGACTTATTTAATTTTCTGACTTATAGAGAAGCCTAAAAGAGATATTCCTCCTTGCCCAACATCTTGTCCTGAGCTGATTACATTGATTTCGTAACCAAAAGCTACAAAAATGCCTAGCTTTAATTTTGGGTTGAGAGCAAAATCATAACCACCGGAAATGGTGGGTTGAAATACTGTAATTGATGTAGTTCCACTTTGAGCAGGCGCATTATTACTCCAATCTATGGTCATCATCCAAAGGCTGGCTCTTAAACTGTAGTTCCAACCTGAGTAATTTTCTTTAAAATAATGCTTGAACGCAAGATTAGCGCCTAGGCCACCTCCTTCTTCGTTATCATGCTCGCCAAAGTCTTGTCTTCGCGCCATGTTGTAGCCCACTTTGGTGGTGAATTGGTTTTTTTCACTCAGATTGAAATTAGCCTTGGCCATGAACATCATTCCGGCAGGGTAGGCCTGCATTTCTAAACCGACATCGTTCAATTGCCATTTTTGAAATTCCTGAGCTGAAACAGAAAAAGCAGAAAAAAACAGGGCAATGATAAAAATGGTTTTGTGTTTCATGACTGGCCTAAAGGGCAACAAAAGTGAAATTGTAGTTCGCTATAAAATTCCAAAAAACTCCAATTCCAATGGCAATTAGTTTCGCCCAATAGAAGGTCACTTCCTTTTTATTCACCAATACGTAAATGATCAGGTTATTGAGTAAAAGCCCGATTAAAGCAATAAAAATATACTTTGAAAACTGCGTAATAGCGTCTGGGTTAGTGTCATTGAATGTCCAGACTTTATTCAGAAAGTAATTCGAAGTTGAAGCTATTGTGAATCCAAGGCTATTGGCCACGTACTTATTCAATTTGAGTTTTTCTTTGGCTAGGTAAGTTATGCTAAAGTCTATCGCCAAACCTGAGAAACCAACGGTGCAGAATTTTAAAAACTTAAGGCCTAACTCGAACATTAAAAATATGTGAATCTAAGATTGTTCAATTGCAAAGATGCTGAACAAATTTAATATCTCTAAAACATGTACTTTTGTTCACAAACCCCAACACCAAAGCGACCTATGACCACTCTTTCTTCAACACAAAATGGCAAGCAAGAAAAGCTCTTTTTCTACTTTCTAATTGTATGGACCATTGTTGGCTTAATTCAGAATTATTTCACCGAAGTGAGTGGGGAAGAAGCCTACTATTGGCTTTTTTCTCAATTTTTAGATTGGAGTTATTTAGATCATCCGCCTATGGTTGGCGTGGTTACAGCTCCTGGTTATTGGCTAATCCCTAATAATTTGGGACTCAGAATGGGCATGCTGATTTGTAATATCCTGACAATCATAGTGCTACGCAAAACCTTAGAAGTAAAAGACGATAAGCTTTTTATTTGGATGATGTTGGGCTTGTTGCCATTTCATCTTGGTGCTTTGTTGGTCAAAACGGATGTGCCTCTTCTATTCTTCACAGCTACATTCTTTTACCTCTATAAGCAATATGTAAAGGATGACAACTGGAAAACAGTATTGCTCTTAGCATTGAATATTGCCCTGGTGATGATGAGTAAGTACCATGGGGTGCTTGTAGTCTTATTTACGGTAATTTCAAATTTCAATCTTTTCAAAAAACCATCTTTTTGGGTCGTAGTTGGGCTAACTGTCCTATTTATGTTACCGCATACTTACTGGCAATACACGCATGATTTTGCAAGTATAAAATTCCATTTGTACAATCGAATCGACCTTGGTTTTAGCTTCGGAACAATACTTTATTATGTTGGAATTCAACCCCTTGTGTTTGGGCCTTTGATTGGTATTTTACTTTTTGGAGCAGCTTACCGACATAAAACTGAAAGTGAATTGCACAGGGCTTTGAAATTCAATATTGTTGGGGTATTGCTCTTCTTTTTGATTTCTGCTTTTAGGGTAGAAGTTCACAAGCACTGGACAAGTGTTG
>JBLIKG010000224.1:0-4357 GCA_047636255.1 Roseivirga sp.
CGCTTAGCCATTGAGTTATACAGCCCGAAGGTGGCATATCAAAAGCTAGATTATATCCACACTTATATCCATCTTAATCCAATGGCTAACAAGTGGAATTTGGTCTCTGACCGAATAAAATATCATTATTCATCTGCGCGATTCTATAATAGGGGCGATTCTCCGTTTTGATTTTTGAAACACATAGGCGAGGAGTTTTGATTTAGACACTTTGTATTTTGGTAAGTGCCTTCAGGAGTCGAAGGTTTGTATAGAGGGTTCGTGGGGACACGAAACATGGCAATGCATTACTTTCTTCAAGGTGATATAGATGCTAACGCTGGCCTAAACTGCGTTTTAATGCAGTTTAGGTTTTTGATAGCCAATATTTAATTTAAGATTTCTTTTACTCTTAGTTGCAAATCAGGTATTACCTTTAGTTTAAACCAATCATTTTTGGCTTGCCAAATATTATTTCTTGGTGAAGGGTGAGGTAAGACAAAATAATTTGGATAATACTCTTTATAGTGACGTACAGTCTCTGTAAGATTTTTTTTAGTTTTTTCTTGGAGATAATAATCTTGAGCATATTTTCCCACTAATAAAATTAATTTGACTTGTTTCATTTGTGTTATGAGTGAATTATGCCAAAGTGGGGCGCATTCTTTTCTTGGAGCTAAATCTCCTGATTTTCCTTTTCCAGGATAACAAAACCCCATAGGAACTAAAGCAACTTTTTGAGGGTCATAAAAAGTCATAATGTTAACATTCATCCATTTTCTTAAATTTTCTCCACTCTTATCATCCCATGGAATACCGGTTTCATGAACCACAGTTCCTGGAGCTTGTCCGATAATAATTATCCTGCTTTTTACACTTGCCGATAAGACGGGTCGGGGGCCAAGTTCTAGATGAGGAACACAAACGGTACATCTCGATATTTCCTGTATTAACTTCTTCACAATTGATTTTAATATGTGCTAACGTCTAGCTAAGCACAGTCGGCTCAGGCTTTCAAATATCTTAAATGTATCCGATTTTAATGCCCTTTGCAAATAACTATGTAAGTCGATTGGGCTTATCGCCTGCTATCTATTTTCCCCAATCTATTCCTTGTTTCTCTCATTTTCCTGTGTTCAGGTTGAAAGTTCGACTCGTATATTTCCAGTGCCTTTGTTAAAAGTTCTATCGCTTCTGTTCGTTCATCCTTCATGGCTAGAATGATCGCTTTTGAAGAATACATATCTGCAATCGTTGGATGGTTGTCCCTGTGAAAAGGAGTGAAGTTTTCAAGGGCTTGGTCAATAAGTTCAAGAGCATCGCTGAAATTCCTTCTTTTCAAAAAAAGTTCGCTTTGATTCATTAGTACGATCCCCTTGTCAGGATGGAGGTCAGAAGTTCGATGTTGATAAAGTTGGAAGGATTGGTTGAAGAGTGAATCTGCCTCGAAGAATTGTGATTTTCTTGTAGCAAGCAAACCTAGTCCATTCAATGCACTTGCAACCGATAAACTTGAATCCTGATCAGCTTTAATGCTAAGTTCGATAGACTTTTTGTAAAGTGTATCAGCAACAAAATTCTGGCTGGTTGCATAATTAATGTAGGCAATATCATTTAACAAACCAGTGGCTCTATCATCAATGAAAAATTCATGAAATTCAGCAAGTCTTAGGCTTTCCGTTGCAAGCTTTCCAGCATCTCCAAATTCACCTAGTTCGATTTTAATTTGGCCAATTGTGGCAAGAACTTCTGGAAGTTTATCACAATCACGGCCGAATTCACGCTCATAAATCTTCTTAACCTCGATTAGCTTTTTCAAAGCGTTTTCGTAATCCCCAACTGAGTAGTAATAATACCCTTCTCTTTTCACATAATAATGATATCTGGCAGTTGTGCTTGCGTAATTCAATCCCGTTATTTCGATTCCTTTTTTTAGATGAGCAAGAGCAGAATCATAGTTGGGAATTTGCATCCATGCATCATAGAGAATTGAGTGGCTTTCTGCTACGTTTTGGTTGTTTTTACCAAGTTCATTTGAATAACATAGCACTGCTTTATTCGCATATTCTAAGGCCGATTTGAAAGCATATTGATGGGTTGAATAAATACCCGAATAAAGGTTGTATTGACAAAATTGTCCGGGAGTTAGGTATTGATAGGAGTTTTTAAGACTCTCGTTAGCAAGGTCTAGTTGGTTTGAGGCTAGTCCATTATAAGCCAGCCGTAGATATGCCAGAGATATATCTTGTTTATTCTCCTGATCCATAGTGTCTCGTTTAAGAATTCCAATACTCCCTTGGAGCATTTGATTGGATTCTTCGAAAAATCTATCTTTACCATAGACATATCCTAAATTGTAAAAATAGGTTGCAAGACGATTATCTTTCTGACCAACACTGTCGTTATAATAGTTAATCGCTTTAATATAATAAGCTGCGGCAGAGTCATTTTGATTTAGTTTGCTGTAACATATTCCTATGTCGTTTTTCGAATCGGCTCGTTCTTTTTTCCAGGATTCGTATCTCTCATAAGGGTTGATGTTAAGAAAACTATCTGCTTTAATATGATATTTTAGAGCCTCATCGTATTTTTTCTGATCATCCAATTGTTCCGCCTTGCAATGATAAGCTTCATAAACATTTGTGTAGGTAGTTTGAATCTTCCAAAGCTCATTTATATCTCTTGGTGTTAAGGTATCACTCTTTATCCATAACCACTTTTTTCCTTCCTCAAAAGACTCAAGTGCTATTTCAATAGCTCTGTCACATTGACCTACCGCTAAAAACTCATCTGTTTTTTCCGATAAATCAATAGACTTCATATTGCTTTGTAAATCTTCATTACCTGCATTCAAGTAGATAATCACATTTCTATAAATTGAACTCCCTGTAAACCGGAAAGCAAAGAAACATGTAATGACTAAAAGTATTGATGTTCGCCAAAGAATTGACTTGTGTGTATTTTCAGTTTGGTTTTTTTTTAATCAACCTAACACCAATTACACCAATTAAAAATGCTGTAAAGATTATATTAACAGAAGGAAGAATTTGAAGCCATTCCCAGTTACTTAGATAAATATTGAAAGGGATAGTTATTAGAGAAGTTGCAAGCGATAATCCGGCTAGAATTGGAACTATCAGAGGTGAATTATCTTGAGGGTCAAAGAGTTTATAAGCTCCAATCAGATAGTATAACCCTAAGGCAAAAGTTGCAAGTCCGAAAAACGCTGCTCCTCCGGAGTAATCCACTCCTTTGAGAAGTAAGAAGACTACCCAGATTATTACTAGAATTAGTTCGGTTCTCTTCAATTAGATTGGGGGTTATAGATAACGCCAGCTATCCTCCGTGGTGCTTGACGTATATTTTGTTTCGGATACAAATTAGGAAAATCTTCGATTTTCATCACTACCTTTTTTGATTCAGGTGAGGAAAAGCGAAGATTTTCCGCGGTAAGTAGAAAGCAGAACTCAAGTATCTAGTAGTAATGCCATAGATGGATAGGCTTTGTTATATGCCTTTTCTGATTCGTTCAATAAGGTAGTCGAAGTACTTAAATTCTTTCGTTAATAAAGTTCGTTGTTGAGCCGTCCCAGTAGCAATTTTTTACATCTCCCGTTCTCGAAGTTATGTTGGCAATTTAGATGGCCATACAGAAAGTGCGAGCAATTGGGGCATAACTTGGCCATTTCGGATGAACTAGCAAAGTATCCGCTTTCACACTCGTCACAAATTCGGATTTCTTTCTTCATAGTGCAATGCACCACAACAATTCAGTAAACACAATTGTGTTTACTCACCTTATATAAAAGTGAATCTAAAAGATTTTTAATAATTGATAACCCTTTTGTAGCCACATGGATATAAATTTCAGTCGTTTTGTGCTGGAGTGACCAAGCTAGCTCTGAATGTAACTTAGATCCGTCCCCGCTTCCCTCGATCATGGTTCCTTCACGAACCTAAAAACGCTTAGCCATTGAGTTATACAGCCCGAAGGTGGCATATCAAAAGCTAGATTATATCCATCTTAATCCAATGGCTAACAAGTGGAATTTGGTCTCTGACCCAATAAAATATCATTATTCATCTGCGCTATTCTATGATAGCGGCGATTCTCCGTTTTCATTTTTGAAACATATAGGCGAGGAGTTTTGATTTAGACACTTTGTGTTTTGGTAAGTGCCTTCAGGAGTCGACGGTTTGTATAGAGGGTTCGTGGGGACACGAACCATGGCAATGGAAGAAACTTTTTCCCCACTTGGAAATCAAACATTTTTTACGCCTCGGGAACTCTTAGTAGATACATCCGTAAGTAGTCACGGTTAAATGAGAGACCTGTTATTATTCTTTTTAATGCGTCTATAGATTCATCAATAACACC
>JBLIKG010000225.1:0-4340 GCA_047636255.1 Roseivirga sp.
TTTAAATCTTCAAAATAGCCATCAAATGTCATTTCTTGAACGGATATATTGATGTTATAATCTGGCGCCAATGCTCCAAGTGACTTCTTAACCGCATCCCTTTGCGCAAGGATATCGCCCTCACGCATTTCCATTACAAAACTACGATGCTCAACAGTTGGTACTACGCGCACCGCAGCTCCCCTGATTTTTTGATCAAAAGCCCAATAATGATAGTCCTTCACTACACCCACAATAATATATTGTGCACTATCTAAAAGAATGGGAATTCCCTCCTCTTTAAAATCAAGTTGAAAAGCATTCATAAAGGCCTCATTCACTACTAGGGCCTTTTCTACATCGCTGGCCAAAGTTTTGTCAAAGAATCTGCCCTCAAGTAATTCGAATTGAAAGAGATCGGGAATATCATACCCTACATCGAAGAGCTCTGCGTAATTGAGTTGTTCCTCGTACTTAAAAGGTACTCCATTAAGTTCTCGACCAATATTAGTTTTAGTGCTTGCCACCTTGGCTATTGTCGGATCTGCTTCTAGCGCTTTGCGAAAAACCTCAAAATATTTTGTATCAGGTACTCCCACAGTGAGCTTATTGTACTGATCATAGCCCCAATCACGAGACTGATTGACCTGATTTGTATAAATACACATTACTGCTCCTACGATGGTGATCATTGCCAGAATCATTTGGAATGTCATAAACACCCCACTGAGCAAACCATTTCCATTGGACATTCTTTCTTTTTTAATGATAGAAATCGCCTTAAAAGAGGAAGCGACTATGGCTGGGTACAAACCCGAAGCAAGCGTGATAAAAATCAACAGCCCTCCTAGAAACTTCCATAAGTTATTATGTCCTAGCATGTTCACTTGTAAATCTCCTCCAGCAATATTATTGAACCATGGAAGAAAAAGCCCAGCAGCTAAACCGATACCAAGTATCATAGAAAAGGCACATAAAATGAAATTCTCAACTAGAAACTGTGAAATCAGCTGCGCTCTCTTGCTGCCTATTACCTTTCTGATCCCAATTTCCTTCATCCGCTTCATGGCCATGGCCATGGAAATGTTGATGTAATTAAAAGTGGCCAGGATAAGCATGAAAATCGCAATTGAAGCCAACAACACATTGGGTGCTGTAGGTGGAGCAAAGCCTACGCCCCCGAAAATTTCGTATGCATTCATGGCCATGGTAGTTAATGGCTCCAACTGAAATGACAGATAGCTTCCTTCTTCTTGATCCTTATTGAAGATGGGTAGCAAAGCATTCATTGAAACTTCCAAATCGCTCCGCTTAGTATCGCTTTGTTTTTGAATAAAGAAGTTGGTGTTCCATTCTCTGTCCTGACTTGAATAGAGTTGTTCCAAATGAATATAATTGATCAAGGTGTTGATTTTCAGACTAGAGTTATTAGGCTTATCCTTAACCACAGCTCCAACTTGAAAGGGCTTCCAAGCATCACCAATTTTCATTTCCAAAATTTTGCCCACTGCCAATTCATTGCCGAAGAAACGAGTGGAGGTACTCTCATCTATGATAATATTTCCCTCGTCATTTAAAGTATTAGGATCACCAGCGATGAAATCAAATGAGAACATTTCTAAATACTCAGGATCGACAAAATAGGCGTAGTTAGAAGTGAGCTTTTCTCCTTGTTTAGTCTCCAAATTGCCATTGCTTCCATATCGACTCGAATATTTAATACCCGCTACGGATGATAGTATTTCTCTGGATAATCGATTGTCAGTAGAGCCGGCTCTACCCTTGTTCACTTCTAAATCCTCCCAATGCGTTACTAAAAACAAGTCATCGAGATGTTCGTGAAAATTATCTTTTGTATAGGTAGCCTCAATCCATTTGAAGGCCACAACCGAGCAACCTATCGCAAGTGATAGACCTAAGATATTGATGGTTGAGGGTAAGCGCTGCTTCCAAAGATTGCGCAAACCGATTTTAAAGTAGTTTTTAAACATTGCTGTGTTGTTAAATTGAGTTTTATGACTTGACCTTCTTTTAATATTACTCCATCTGAAGAAGCGTAGAACGTCCCAGACGAATGACCTTTTAGCATTGCGATACCCCTCCTCTTCTATTCGCCAATAAAAGAGTTCGTGCACATCGCCTTGGATTTGTTCCAACAACTTTGGGTTACAATACCAACTCAGAAATCGATCTGCCCAACGGGGTGGTTTAGATTCTTTTTCCTTCATACCGAAAAATTGAGCACTGGCAATTGACCATAAAGTTTATCACGGGTAGATTTGACCTCATCTAACACCGCGCGCCCTGTAGAAGTAAGTGTGTAAAACCGTTTTCTTCTTCCTCCTCTTACTTGTTCAGCCCCTCCCATATTCGAGTTTAAAAGCCCTTTTTCTTCTAGGCGATTAAGTACAGCATGAATAGCACTGATATTCAGTTCTCTTTCCGTTTGGTCTTTCATCTCCTTTAATACCGATACGCCATAAGCTTCTTGATAGAGCAAGCCAACGATCAATAGTACCAATTCTTCAAGTTCACCGATATATGTTCCTTTCATCTCTTAATTATATATACTACAAACATAGATGAAATTATAACATCTATGTTTGTAAAACAAATGAAGTTAGAATAAAGTGATCTAGCGCAATCACATGAAACTGCAGAATGAAAATTAATTCACTCTTAAGACTTAGGGATTCCTTTGCTCATAGTTTCGTGGCTTGTAAGCATACTGCCTACTGCGATCAAAATAATGCTTGATCCCAAATTGAATTCCATTGGAATAATAGAGTGCTTGATTGAAAACTCAAACTGCTCGGTGACATAAGTAAATTCAAGCAGAGGAAATGTAAGGTTACCTCTAACCTGTAAGAAACTACTGGTTTCCTTTTTCATTCAATTCAAGCACTAGTCTCCCTAATAAAAAACTTCGATCTCTGCATAATTTCCGATGCAATTTGGCTCAAAACTAAGTGTAAAAAGTTGTTTAAATCCCTATAAGCCAAACACATATAGATAAGCCTAAAACACACAATTTACTCAAATTCAATCACAAGGTCTTCTTGATAAACCATTTCGCCAGCGGCCAAGTGAATCTTTTTAACCACTCCGGCTTTTGCCGCAGACACTGTCGTTTCCATCTTCATAGCTTCTATCACAAACAAGGCAGAGTTTTCTTTGACACTCTGCCCAACAGTCACCTTAATGTCGGCTAATCTCCCCTGCAATGGCGACCCTATTTCATTTGGCTCCGCAGCCTTTCGATGCTGTGCTTTAGTCACCTTAAAGTTTTGGTCCTTCACCTCAATCACTCGGGTTTGACCATTGAGTTCAAAATAGACTTTTCTCAGCCCGTTTTCATCTGGTTCAGACTTGTACAGTTTCTTGACAATGATGTGTTTTCCTCTTCCGATTTGGACGAAAATTTCTTCATTCTCTTTCAAACCATAGAAAAAGGCTTTAGTAGGCAAATGCCTTACCTCGCCATACTTGAGCCAGTGACCATAAAATTCCTTAAAAACCTTTGGATACAATTGGTATGAAATGAAATCCAATTCATCACAAAACTCATCGAAATCCTTTTGGAATTGGACAAACTCTTTTTCGAAATCAACAGGCGTTAAATGTGCGTTTGGTCGATCTGTAAACGGTTTTTGGCCTTTTAAAATGATCTTCGAAACATCTTGAGGGAAGCCGCCTGGCATTTGCCCCAAATCACCTTTGAACAAGCTCACCACAGACTCTGGAAAAGAAAGTGTTTCTCCCCGTGTCATGATATCTTCCACTGTTAAGTTGTTCGAGGTCATGTAAATCGCCATATCGCCCACCACTTTGGAAGAAGGTGTTACCTTCACCAAATCGCCAAAGAGCTTATTAACGATGGCGTAATTCATTTTTACTTCTTCGAATTTATGTTCTAATCCTAAAGCGGTCGCTTGTGGGCGAAGGTTAGAGTATTGGCCTCCAGGGATTTCATGATCATAAACTTGGGCTGTCCCTGCTTTTAAACCACTTTCGAAAGGATAATAATATTCCCTCACATCTTCCCAATAATTAGAATACTCATTGAGTTTAGCCAAATCAATATTTGATTCACGTTCGTGACCTTTTAAGCTCGCGAGCAAAGAGTTAAAGTTGGGTTGCGAAGTAAGACCAGACATAGAAGCAATCGCGACATCAACGATATCAACCCCGGCATTGATCGCCTCAAAATAAGTTGTGGCCTGCATAGACGAGGTATCGTGCGTATGCAAATGAATTGGCAAATTCACTGCTGCCTTTAAAGCTGGGATTAACACTGCTGCTGCTCTTGGTTGTAAAAGGCCTGCCATGTCTTTGATACAAAGGATATGAGCACCTTCGTC
>JBLIKG010000226.1:0-4315 GCA_047636255.1 Roseivirga sp.
CAAGACGGAGTCATTATTGATAACCCAGAAACTTTGATGGTAGACCAGGTCGAGGTTGGGAAAGATTATGCCTTGTTGATTTCTACTTGTGCTGGAGCTTGGCGTTACCAGATTGGAGACACCATTAGATTCGTAGATAAGCGAAATTCAGAGATCATTATCACTGGTCGAACCAAGCATTTTTTAAGCCTTTGCGGAGAGCATCTTTCGGTAGATAATATGAACCGAGCCGTTGAAAGTGCTTCGAATGAATTCAATATTGCCATTAAAGAGTTTACTGTCATCGGAGTGCCTGATGGTACACTGTTTTCTCACCATTGGTTTGTTGGAACAGATGATGAAGTAGACAAAGAAGCTTTGGTGAAACGGATTGATGAACTTTTGAAAGAGCTGAATGATGACTATGCTGTTGAGCGAAAACATGCTTTGAAGAATGTGATACTTGATGTATTACCGACAGAGGTCTTCTACGATTGGATGAGATCGGAAGGTAAAGAAGGTGGCCAATCGAAGTTTCCGAGAGTGCTTAAAAAGGAGAAAATGACCAGTTGGTTAGATTTCATCAGTAAAACCGCTAACCCAAAATAATGCTGCCAATTGCCAACGGTTTCCTGTTTGGATTGCTGCTCTGCGTTTTAATTGGCCCGGTCTTTTTTGCACTGATTCAAAACAGCATCGAAAAGGGCTTTTGGTCTGGCGTATTTATGGCAATTGGTGTCGCGCTGAGCGATGTCTTTTATATTCTTATTACCTATTTTGGCATTTCCCAATTGGTTGAAAGCGACAGTTTTGAAATGTGGCTGGGTGGAATTGGAGGCCTGTTTATGCTAGGTTTTGGTGTCGTATATTTACTTAAACCAGTAGCTAAATCTGGGGTAAAGAAAATCGAAGCGGGTGGTACAAATCGATTCCGCCAAATTTTGAAAGGATTCTTCCTCAATGGAATAAATCCATTCGTACTGTTCTTTTGGATCAGTATTGTAAGTAAAGTTTCTATAGATTTTGAATATTCCGATAACCAAGCGCTTGGTTTTTTTGTTGCGCTTGTGTTGACAGTGTTTATTGTCGATGTACTCAAGTCACATTTTGCAACCAAGCTGAGGGAGATTGTCACGGCAAGGTTTATGAAAATCATGAATCGTATTGTCGGCATTGCGTTAATTCTTTTTGCGCTTCGATTGCTCAATTTTGTGCTTGATGGTTTTGGTATTCAACTCTTTAGCTAATGAAAAAATCTATCTTTCTCACCTTGTTTATGGTGTTCATTACTTTCGAAGTAATGGGACAAAATTCTGACCTCACCAATTTCAATACCGAACGATTACAAGTCAATAAAATCGGGATGTTGGTTTTAGGAAGTTGGGCAATGGGAAACTTTGCAGTGAATGGCCTAGCGCTACGCAATCCTGGCTCTGCGGAGCAAGCGCATTTTTATAGAATGAATATTTATTGGAACGTAGTGAATTTAGCCTTGGCCTTACCTGGGCTGCGTTATTCTATGATCACGGACCCCTCAACTATTGGTTTAGCTGAAACCGTAGGCGAATACCATCAGATGAGTAAGATTTTATTGATGAATGCTGCTTTAGACGTGGCCTATGTTACGGGTGGCTTTTTAATGAAAGAAATGGCCAAAACTAGGGCGAATAAGCAAGATATCCTCAATGGTTATGGAAAGTCCTTGATTTTGCAAGGTGGTTTCCTTCTGGCTTTTGATATTGTGCTATTTACAGCCCTTCAAACCAAAAGTGCTGCGCTAAATAATATCCTTGAAACGGTTACGGTCAATGCCAATGGTATTGGTTTGACTTTGCGGTTTTAGTTTCACTTCCCAAAATCAGCTGTAACCACTGCTTTTATTCCTTCCAAATATGGAGTAGGCGTAAAGTCGAAATGCTCCTCGAATTTGGTGCTGTCGAAAACATAATCCCGATCGTATTGATACATCATTTCGGGCATTTCCTTCATAACGGGTGCAAAAAGGCCAATAATTTTGACTAAGAATTTGGAGGCTACCTGATGTTTTGGCGCTACACCCATCGCCTTGGCAATTGCCTCAATCCATTCTTTCCCAGTATAAGGATTAGCCGCAGTAGGGAGGTGCCAAACTTGCCCGTAAGCATCATCTGTATTCCCTAAAATTGCGGTTGCTTTAGCTGCATCAGGGGTATAGGTAAAGGAATGTTTGAAATTAACAGAACTCATCCAATTGGCCTTTTTCCCTGTATGAAAAGGCTTGAACACCGTTTCGTTGAGCATACTCGTTTTGTCAATACCAGGCCCATAAAAATCAGCAGATCGAGCGATCAATGCTTCTAATCGACCTGCTTCAACTTCAGTCATAATCTGATCAGCAATTTGAGCTCGTATGGCTCCCTTTTTACTGACTGGATTACTTGGAGTTTCTTCTGTCATGCCATCCAAATAAGCTGGGTCATACATATAGATATTGTCGAAGAATACCAGTTTGGCTTTGAATTCTTCACAGGCCTTGATTACGTGACCTATGAAGGTAGGCCAAGCTTCGGCCCAAACCTTTACACTATAAGGAAAGCCTACAGTTACATAGACAACGTCTGAACCTTTTACGGCCTTCATTACATCTTCCAATTTCAGTAAATCAGCTGCCATAAGCTCATCAGTTGGATTCACTTTTTTAGGGTTTCTACTGACTAACCGAATGTCTTTTGTGTATTGAGGAAGTATTTTGGCGAGTTCTATGCCAATAGCACCACCCGCTCCAAGGATTGTTTGCATAAGCTAGGGCTTCTAATTTAACAAGGCCTAACTCAAGTTAAGATAAAACCAAGTTGATTTCAATGAATCAAGGAAATGAAGGGAAAGTATACCTGAAAACAGGGCCTTCTAGTTTCCAAATCAAAAGAATTAATCCTCTAGGATATTGCTCACAAAAGTGCTTTTCGAAAGCATAAAGAGGACAAAGAAAAGCAAGCCCCACTTGGCATATATAGGGTAGAAGTCAGTGGTATTTTTGTAGCGGGTTTCCTTGATTTCAGCTTTTTCGTATTGATCAATCAGACTGAAAACATTTTGAAGTGCTTCGTTATCCGAAACGCGGTAGAACTGACCCTCACCAATTTCAGCGATTTCTCGAAGAGTAGTTTCGTCAAGTGTATTTTCTATGTAATTAGGTCGGCCGAAGAAGTCTTTACCATAAGGTACTTTTCCATCCTTTCCGATTCCAATCGTGTAGATTTTAATGCCATAAGCTACAGCTAATTCAGCAGCGGTTTTAGGGTCGATATTACCCGCAGTGTTATCTCCATCACTCAAAAGGATCATTACTTTAGAGGCCGTGCTAGACTCTCTCATTCGGTTGGTGCCAACCGCAATCGCACTTCCAATGGCGGTGCCACGGTTTTCGATTTTGTCAAAATCAATTTCAGTATCAATAAAATTGTAAAGCAATTCGTAATCGGTGGTCAAAGGAGAAAGAGAATAGGCATCTCCAGAAAAAATCACTAAACCAATTCTATCTTGGAAACGACCAGAGATAAAATCTCTAGCGGTTTTTTTAGCGGCTTCAAGTCGATTCGGTTTGAAGTCTTCGATTTGCATCGACTCTGAAATATCGATCACCAACATAATGTCAATACCTTCCGTCCATTGCTCAACCTGCTCGTTGGTGCGCTGTGGACGCGCCATCGCGACAATTAGTAATGCTAAAGCAAGCGCCTTCAATACATTGGGAATGATTCTTAAAACACTTGTCCAGCTGCGTTCAATGTCTTGCTTTGGTAAGGCGACTGCTAGCTTTTGTTTAATTTTTGTGCCAATCAGCCATTTGAGTAAGAAGACCAGCAATAGTAGTGGTAGTGCATACAGAAAAATAGAAAAAGCCCAATCAAAGGATTTAAAAGCAGCGGGAGTAAACCACTCAAATGAAAGCCAGCTGTATTTCGATTCGTCAACCATTTTTAATTACTTCTGTAATGTGATTGTACCTGTCTTGTGAATAGTCCTTTAAAAACTCAAAGTCGTTTTGTAAAGCAGAAACGACTGCTTTGCTGTAGATGTTTTTATCGATCGACTTGAGCGTTTCATGAAGGCTAGAACTTTGCATCAAAAGCACGATTTCTTTAGTGGTCAATTTAGTAAAAGGTAAATCTTCCAAGGTCTCCATATAGCGCTTCCAGTACACTAAGGTTTTCTCAATGTTCAGTTTAGTTGTGTCTCTGGCAAGTGCCTCGATTTGCACATCAAATCCAGCTTTAAATTTCTCCAGACTCTTATTTAGCCTATAAAGTTTGATGCGTTTTCTGATTTCTTTCCCCCAAACAATGAGTACAATTAC
>JBLIKG010000227.1:0-4314 GCA_047636255.1 Roseivirga sp.
ATCAAGTGAAAGAAGTAAATTATGAGTTAGGTTTTTATCACAACGGCAAAATTTATAGGGTAGTCTCTCATCTGAGTGCTGATAAGTACCGTGATTACTCTGTCATTGAAATTGTTAGTCAAAACCTTATAGCTGTTTCTTTGGTCGAATTGGATTTAAAGACAGGTTTATTAAAGTATTACCAATTACCGATAGCAAAGTATTTTGTTTTTCAGAATAATTACCTCTTCGCAGGAGGTGTTTCAATTCGCGAAGATGAGAATAACACTTATAGAAGATTCTATAAATACACGCTAGAATAAATTTGATAACCCCAGCTTTCATTTCTATCGGTACCAGGGATTATATTCATTTCGATTGGTTAGGGCATTTGAAATTGATTATCTACTTTGAGTGGAGAATAGTCAAATTCAAAAAAGTAATCTTGAGCAGCCGATCATACGAAGAAGAGTTAATGGACGATTTGGATGCTTCTGGAGAAGTGATTCCACAAACGCTCAAAGAACTAGAAACCATTAATAAATGGCTAGGGGGGAATTATGTTACGACTAATGGCCTTGATCAATTGCTCAAGCGGAAGCAGCTTGAAAAACTGGTTATTGCCGATTTGGGTTGTGGAGGAGGGGATATGCTCAAGCTGGTTGCCAAGTGGGCGAAGATGAGAAAAGTGGAGGTAGAATTGATTGGTTTCGATGCCAATCCTCATATCATAGATTATGCAGCTTCAAACTGCCAAGGTTTCGAAAATATACGCTTCGAGGTTTGCGATATTTTTTCCGATGAGTTCAACCAACGCGAATTTGATATAGTGCTTTGCACGCTGTTCACTCATCATTTTACGGATGAGCAACTGACCAGAATTTTCAATCAGTTCAAGTCACAAGCCAAGCTCGGTACAGTGATCAATGACTTGCATCGCCATTGGCTAGCAGAGTTTTTAATCAAATGGCTTACAAGATTTTTCTCTAAGTCAGATATGGTAAAGAACGATGCTCCTCTTTCGGTAAGGCGTTCATTCCGAAGAAATGAATTGAACGCCATCATGAAAAATGCCGAAATAGATATTTTCCACCTTCGCTGGATGTGGGCTTTTAGGTGGCAGCTGATTTTTTGAAGAAGCCTTGACCTCCAACCCCTTTGGGATTTGTTATTTGAGTTAACATTTAGATCGCGAGAATTCTATGATGGATTGGACATCGCTATTCTTAGCAATAAAAGTGTCTAAGACCCCGAACTTCGGGGCTTCTTTCCCTGAGTTCCAAGGTATCGGAGGAAGGGTCTAAGGTTCAAGTTTAGTTCCTTCGCAAACTCAGGATAGAAAACGACAAAACAGTTTTCGACAGGATGTTGAGAGTTGTATAAAAAGAGAGTCCTAATTACCCCACCCAAGTTACCTTATCTTCAAAAGGGGTTCTTTTACCGACAGGCCATTTATCACTTTTGAGATTGCCGATGTACATAAAGCCAAGCAATTTATCATTTGGCCCAAGGCCGAAAAATGCATTAGCTTCAGTTTTATAAGTCACTCCGCCAGAACCCCAATAGCAGCCAACGCCATAAGCAGTAGCCGTCAAATACATGTTTTGTACCGCACAAGCCACGGCAGAAATTTCTTCGATTTCTGGCACTAACTCTTTTTCATTTCGCTTCATGCAAATGGCAATAATATGAGATGCCATCATGGGTTTGGTGGCTAGTTTCTCAAATTTACTTTCGTCAAAATTTCCAGCTTTTGTGGAGAGTTCTTTATAAAGTTCTGATTGAAACTTGGCCAATTTTTTTAGTCCTTCTTTTTGGAAAACCACAAAGCGCCAAGGCTCTGTCAATTTATGAGTAGGCGCCCAATTGGCATTGGCCAACATGTCTCGGATGATGTTTTCGTCCACGGGAACGTCAGAGTACGAAGTAGGATAAATCGACCTGCGGTTTCTGATCAGGGCATTGGTTTCTTCTATAGAAAATTTCATTGTTCGCGATAATTAAATTTGAGTTTCAACCCGAAAAAGTAATTCCTTTCTGGAGCAGGTTGATAATAACGGTTGCCAAAAGCATTGAGGTCGTTGCCCAGGCTATAATCTACATCAAAGATATTGTTCATTCCCCCAAAAAACTCAATACCAAGCTTTTTATTAAAGGTCATTGGGTAATTGAAGGTCATGTTCAAGAGATTATAGGGACGAGAATAGACGGTGTTGCCGTCATTAAGTGGAATGGCATCCGAATAGTGATAGTTCAGATTAAGGTTTAAGCCCATGTACAATTCCAAATGTAAGAGGAGGTTGATTACATTTTGGGCTGTGCCGGGCAAGGCTTTACCCGAGAAATCATCTCCATTGTTGATAAATTCATCATAAATAAAGTCGTGATACGTATAGGCCACCGAAGCCGATGCTTTCCGTAAATAGCCCTGTTCTTGGTTAAGCAGTTCAGTGTTTACTTGAAGTTCAAGTCCATTTTGAAGGTTTTTACCAGCATTTCTAAAAAGCACAACGCCATCTTGATTGGTATAACTAGAAATCGATTCTTTCAGGTCGAATCTAAATAAGGCCAAATCATAAGTGACTTTCTTTTGAAGTAGATCACCTCTGAAATTCCATTCGTAATTGGTGCCTTTTTCAGGTTGAAGGTCACGATTAATGCTGCCTTCGTTTGTGCGTACTTCTGTAGTTGTAGGCGGAGAAAAGCCTTTGGAAACACTAAAATGAATCGAATTGTGATCGCTTAATTTTTTTGAAATGGCCAAACGAGGAGCCCATACCGTTTCGAATGCCTTATTGAAACGCTGTGGGTTATTGTTGATTTTATCAACCACTCGATCAATATCATAATTCAAGGTATTCATACTCATAGCGGCATTAATGAACAGGTCCTTTACTGGCTCAATTTCAAATGAACCAAATAGAATGCTTTGTTTGGAGTCAATATTATCCTCGAAATTGATGGTGTCGGCCACACCCAAAACATTGCCAAAGTTCTTCCCGTTGAAATTAGAGTTCTGGATTTCCCCACCGAAAATGATACTGCCTTCTTTGCCTTGAATGTTAATGTCCTTGATGATTTCTAATCGACTGCCGATTATGCTTTGCTCGTCTTTTTTATAATCTAAGTTGAAGGGGTTTTCAAAATCCATTTTCGATCCAAAAACAGAGAACTTTGAATGCCAATCTCTGCCATAGTCGAATTCATAACTCACTTTAGCGAGCAGATATTGGTTGTCAATAGAGGCATTTCGCTCTGCGCTGCCTGGTCGAGCTTGCTTTCGATTTTCTGCCCTTTGCGCTGGATTGAGCGCGCCTGGGATTTCGTAAAACAAATCAGAGTAAAGCAATGAAACGGCTAAGGTCTGATTACTTTTTGGGAAAAGAAGTCCTTCAATTTCGAAGTTTTTTCTGTCCATGGCATTGTGATCGCGATAGCCGTCTGCCTTTTGTCTAGCCATTTTTAGGGTGAAGCTACTTTTGCTATCTAATTGATTGAAGAGTAAATCACTTTTCAATAAACCGAAAGAACCAGCGGTTGTAGTCAACTGAAGACTGTTATTGAGCTCAGCAGGCACTGTGCTTTTCAATTTTATTACTCCCCCGGTTCCAGCGCCATAAATGCTACCGGCAGGGCCTTTAATGATTTCGATATGGGCAATATTGGTAAGGTCCAATAGGTTAATAAAGGTGTTTCCTCCTGGTTCGGTGAAGGGAATTCCGTTCCAATAGACTTTTATGTTTCGAACACCAAAGGGGGAACGAACTGAGCTGCCTCGGATCGAAATTCGATAACTGCCAACGGCTCTTTCTTCAAACCTAATTCCGGGAACAGAATTAACCGCTTGGACTAAAGAGCTCTGATCAAATCTTTTGAGGTGTTCTAAGTTGATGGTTGAAATGGAACCTGCCTGCTCGTTAAGGTCTCTTCCGGTCAAAAATCCTTCGACCACTACATCTGATAAGGCACTTATCTTAGTCTCAAGTGTGATGGTTCGCCAAACGCCAGGCACCATTAAAGTTTCAATACTTTCAAAACCAACATACGAAACAACAATTACTGTAGGCGAACTTAGATTCAGTATAGCTGTCCCTTTTTCGTCAGTGATCGTCCCAGCGTTGCTGTCTTTCACTTTTACCGATGCGCCTGCTATTGGCTTCGCGCTTTTATCAAGCACGATCACACCAGTTTGTGACTGTGCGAAATAAGAAAAAAAGATAAGCAAGCCGGCCATTCCGATTCGAACAAATTGACCTTTAAGTCTAATCTTATTTTTAATTGATTCCATTTATCAAAAATTGGGTATATCTGTACATCTCATTTTTTGTACGAAGC
>JBLIKG010000228.1:0-4312 GCA_047636255.1 Roseivirga sp.
TTGAGCGTGTGGCTTTTACATCAAAAAAATACGTCCTCTTACCCGCTTTCACTCTCTTCGAGAAAATCTCGTTATTGCCATTTTCCTTGTTCTCTTCCACTATTCAACAGTTAGTATGATGTCTTTGTAGGTCGTTTAAACTAATAAAACTGATTAAATATAAGCCAATATTAATTACTATTGCAACAACCGAATGTATAATTCATTAAACTTAACATTTAAAAAACAGTAGTAAAAGAGGCGCAGTCAACGTTTGCATAAAGCCTTACTCATTACATAGAAAGCCAAATAATGAATTATTCTTTAGATGATATTAAGCAGTTCACGAACATAGAACTACTTGCAAAACAGATGGTTGAAGGATTTATCACAGGACTACATAAGTCTCCTTACCATGGTTTTTCTGTAGAGTTTGCAGAACACAGGCTTTACAATACTGGCGAAAGTACAAGGCATGTAGATTGGAAAATTTTCGCCAAGACCGACCGTCTGTACACGAAACGTTATGAGGAAGAAACCAACCTCAGGTGCCAAATTGTGATTGATCAGTCTTCATCAATGTATTATCCTGAGGCTAATTATGGTAAAATGAAATTCAGCGTGTTGGCTGCTGCTGCAATCACTTACTTACTTCATAAGCAAAGAGATGCTGTTGGATTGCATACTTTCAGCGATCAACTGGAGCTTGAAACCCAAGTGAAGTCTTCCGCTTCTCATATTCACAAGCTCTTCATTCAATACAGTGAGCTTTTAGAAAAACAAAAGACTACGAAACGTACCAATGTTTCTTCTATACTTCATCAACTAGCGGAGAAAGTCCATAGAAGATCGCTAGTCGTCATCTTCAGCGATATGTTCGATAATGAAGAAAACGAAGCTGAAGTTTTAGCTGCACTTCAGCATTTAAAACATAAAAGGCACGAAGTGTTGCTCTTTCATGTAACCGATCATAAAACAGAATTAGACTTTGACTTTGAAGATCGACCTTATGAGTTTATTGATTCTGAAACCAATGAAAGAGTAAAGCTCAATCCTGCATCGATTAAAAAGGACTTTAAAAAGCAGATGGACGCTTATCATAAGGAACTCTATATGAAATGTGCTAAGCTTAAAATCGACTTAATCGAAGCCGATATCAACGCTGGATTTGATCAAGTTTTAAAATCTTACTTGATAAAAAGAGGAAAGATGAGATAGGAAATTCCTCTAATCATTCACCCCATACTCGCGTGCCTTGACTCTAAGGCGAGTCTAGGGTCATGAATGTATTCTAGCTTTCTCATGGCAATCATTTCCAAGCTTAGGAAATCAAACTCTTCTACCACTTTACCAACCAATTCATAGATTCCCCTCCCTCGAAAAGGGTATTTAGCCACCATAGGTGGGAAATGAGTAGTATCTAAAAAATAGCCTTCTCTATCGAGCCAAGTGCCAAATTGCATCCGTTTTCCTCCAGAGGTGTTGGTGTTCTTGATGTGAATTAAGTAGCCCACCATTTTCACCTGCTTGTTTTTATACTGCTCCATTTCTCTAACCATTACCTCTCCTTCAGATAAGGTTTTTAATAAATGAAAAGGATTGCAAAGCGGAAAACCCAAAAGTTCAATCTGATCGAAGGCATCTTCCAATACATCGTAACTCAGCGCAGGAATCTTGAATTTCTTTACTTCTGGATCAAAAAGCATTTTAACAGGCTTGGTCTTTTTTTCCTGGCCAAGCCTAAAGTGTGCTTCCCAAAGTAATTCCTTTTTACTAAAACCAGTAAAGCGAAAGGCATCTATCCGAACTAATAACCTTAGTTGGTCTAAGGAAATCTGTACGCGTTTCAAAAAGTGGTCGAAACTCATGAACACACCATTCTCTTTTCGCTCACTCAGAATCGCTTGGACCGCATTCTTATCCAACTCACCAATAAAGCCTAAGCCCATATAAATGGTTTTACCATAAATGGTGCAGAGGTATTCGCTTTGATTTACACAAGGGGCTTGAATGTCTCCGCCATTCATAAAAGCCTCATGCGCATAAAGCTCTACGCTGTAAAATCCTCCTCCATTATTCATCGTTGCTACCATGTATTCTAATGGATAATAGGCTTTCAGAAAAAGGCTTTGATAGCTTTCAACAGCGTAACTAGCAGAATGGCCTTTGGCAAAAGCATAGCCTGCAAAGCTTTCTATCTGGCGCCAAATCTCGGATGAGAGTTCAAGGGTATGCCCTTTATTCGTGCAGTTTTCAAAGTACTTGTCTCTTACTTTCTGAAACTCCTCGCGTGAACGGTACTTGCCCGACATGCCTCTTCGCAATACATCAGCTTCGGCCAAGGTAAGATCAGCAAAGTAATGGGCTACCTTGATCACATCTTCCTGATACACCATTACGCCATAGGTTTCTGGCATAATATCTCTCAAAATTGGATGTGCTTCATTCCTTCTTTCTGGTTCTCTAAAGCGAAGAATGTATTGCCGCATCATACCAGATTTAGCCACCCCTGGCCTAATCACCGAGCTGGCAGCTACCAAACCTAGGTATTCATCGACTCGAAGTTTTTTAAGTAGCATTCGCATAGCGGGAGATTCTACATAAAAACAGCCAATGGCCTTGCCTTCGCGCAGCATCGCTTTTACTCTTTCGTCCTTCTTAAACCTATCGATATTATGAATATCAATAGGTGCATCGTCAGGATGATTGTTTATAATAATCTCAAGGCTATCCTTGATCTTCCCCAGCCCGCGCTGGCTTAAAATATCGAACTTGTACAGCCCAATATCTTCCGCAACGATCATATCAAAATGGGTTGTAGGAAAACCCTTTGGAGGAAGGTCTGTAGCAGTATAATAATGGATTGGGCGCTCAGAAATCAGAATACCGCCCGCATGAATACTCAAATGACTAGGAAAACCTTCGATGTACTTTCCATAGCGCAATACAAGTTGATGTAGCTCTTCCAAATCACCATACTTAGCTGACTGAATATGATCAATCTCATGGGGTGGAATCCCTAATACTTTACCCAATTCTCGCACTACCGCCCTGAACTGAAAGGTGCTATAAGTAGCCAATAAGGCCACATTATTATCTTCACTTCGCCTGAATTCTTTAAAAATAAATTGGGTAATGGCTTCTCTATCCTTCCATGAAAAATCGATATCAAAATCGGGTGGATTCTTACGGTACAAATTGATAAATCGTTCGAAGTAAAGGTCCAATTCAATTGGATCGACATCCGTAATTCTTAAAAGATAAGCCACCACAGAATTGGCTCCACTCCCTCTTCCTACATAGAAAAAATTCATCTCCCTAGCATATTGACAAAGCCGCCAATTGATTAAAAAGTAAGACATAAATCTTTGCTGTTTAATCACTTCTAGCTCTGTCCTGATCCGGCCTCTGATCTTTTCAGTGGATTGGGGATAGCGATAAGAAAATCCCTTTTCACAGAGCTCTTCCAATAATTGATAATCCTTTTCTGGACTACCACTATAATTCTTTAGGTTCTTGTTCTGACTTTCACCTTCAAAGTCAAAATGGATTTGGCAGCTCTCTAAAAGTCTTTCTGCATTCTCAATCATATAAGGATATGCTGAGTACATGGCCTTTAATTCATCAACAGGATAGATGAAGTCAGCGGGATCGGCTTCTTCAGACTTGGGAAGTTTACTCAGTAACGTATTATTATCAATGGCCCTGAGTAAGCGATGGGCGTTAAAGTCTCTTTTTGAAATAACCCTCTGTCCAGTTTTACTATCTATTTTACTGCGGAAAGTAACGGTCGGCAAAATCACCAATTTGCTCTTATCCATTTGATGAGGCGGATAGACCAGCTTAGTAAGGTCAATAGGTTTTACCCCGACAAACTCTAATTTTTTCAGTTGAAAGCCTGTGTATTTCTGAAATGGATAAACAATATAAGCATGCTCAAACTGAGGTGCTCTTGATGGTATTTCTTGCTTGGCGTGAAGATAGAGTGATAGATAATCGTTGAGTTCTTTAAACCCTTCGTTATTAATGGCAATCGCTATAAACAATTGATCGGCACCATTTCTGAAATCAATCCCTAAAACAGGCTCAATATCATATTTAGGAGCTATTCTAACAAAATTAAGACTGGCAGAAGTGTTGTTGATATCGGTAAGCACAAAGCGCTTCGCCCCCGCCTGCTGCATCAACTCATTCAGAATTTCGATATCAATGGTACCGTACTTAAGACTGAAATAGGAATGGGTGTTGAGGTACATGGTTAAGTTCCCGAAAGACTGTTTCAGAAAGTACTACACCAGACACCAATCCTCAGTCTTCAGAGGCAGGTACTTTT
>JBLIKG010000229.1:0-4303 GCA_047636255.1 Roseivirga sp.
TTTTGGAAGGCCCTAATGCTAAACCTGAGCAATGGCAGCCTTTTGAGGTTTCGGCTGTAGTGAAGAATTTACCTGCCAATTCACATATTAAATTTGATATGCTCACCACAATGAGCAGTTATCCAGAAATTCAATCCAACGCATCGACCTGGGTATGGACCGCCTTCACCAACTATGCCTTGGTGAAAAAAGAGGTAAACTTTTATGAATTGGAAGCCAAGCTGCAAAGCATTCCACCAAAATGGGCAGCCAATACTTTAGAACGTGTCTTTGGGCAAACTTTCAATGAATTGGAAGGTGAAGGAAAATCATGGAATCTATACCTGCAACCGCTATCTAAGATCTATCTCGATGCTAAAATCGGAAATCCATTGGGCCCTACAGGCAGTTTTCAGTACATCTCTATTTTTACGGCCGTTGGCTTGATCATTTTACTTTTATCAAGCATCAACTTTATGAATCTATCGACTGCTCGCTCATCTGGTCGAGCAAAAGAAGTTGGAATTCGTAAAGTGCTTGGAGCTCAAAGAAAATCACTCATCAAGCAATTCATTTTTGAGTCATTCCTTTTTGTGGCCATTAGCACGATAATCGCTATCGTTACAACAGAACTTTTTCTAGGCACCTTCAACAACATCGCACAAAAAGAACTTAGTCTTTACGTCAATTTAAGCAATCCCGCGTTTTTGGCCATTGTGCTCGGGTTTGTGCTCATATTGGCGCTTTTGGCGGGCATCTACCCTGCTTTATACCTCTCATCTTTCAGACCGATAGCCGTGTTAAAAGGACAATTAAGTTCGGGAGTAAAGGGGAAAGGCATTAGGAATATGCTCGTAATTTTTCAATTCACAGCTTCGATAGCATTGATTGTGAGTACTTTTTTCGTTCATAAGCAATTGAATTTCAGCACAAATTTCGACTTAGGTTATAACAAAGAACATGTGTTGCAGCTGCATAATATTGAGCGTTTGGACTTACAGGTTGACGCCATTAAAAACTCTTTAGCCAATAATCCTTCCATCCAAAGCATCGGGCAATCGCATGAAGTTCCACCAAATATTCATCGAGGCGATATTATCCAAGCCGAAGGCAGCAACGAGAGCCTCGAAGTGCAGCGCATGAAAGTTGATAGACAATACATGGAATTACTCAAGCCTCAATGGCTGGCAGGTAGAAATTTTGATAAGAACATTACTACTGATGTGCATTCATCCATCATAGTCAATGCAGCAGCCGTAAAAGCACTTGGCTTTGGAAATCCTGATAATTATGAGAATGATTCACCGATTGGCAAGTTTGTCGTTCGTGGAACTAGAAAATTCGAGATCATCGGAGTGGTTGAAGATTTTCATTATAACAGCATTAAGCAATTGGTTTTACCGCTCATTATCTATCACATCGACAATCCTTTTTTGCCTGATAGCGGTACAAGTCCCTCCTTCCTGTCCCTACGGCTTAATCAACAAGCGGGATCTGGAACTGGCCTTCAAAGTTTAATTAAAGAAGTTCAGAACGAATTAACTCAGCTTGATAGCGCCTTCCCATTCGAATATAGTTTTATGGATCAAAGCTTTGAAAATAGTTTTAGAAATGAGCAAAGAATGGGTCAAATTCTAGATATTTTCACTGTAATGGCCATTATTATTGCATGTTTGGGGCTATTTGGACTTGCTGCATTTTCAGCAGAACAGCGCACCAAAGAGTTGGGTATCAGAAAGGTACTAGGTGCAAAGGCCTTGCATTTAGTGATACTTTTCTCTTCAGAATTCACAAAACTGGTACTTATCGCTTTGCTGATTGCCACGCCTATCTCCTATTACTTTGTTGATATGTGGCTCGAAAATTTTGCGTACAAAACACCAATCAGCGCATGGGCATTCTTGCTTGCTGGAATTTCCGCCTTACTTATTTCATGGGGTACGATTGGTTATCAATCTTTAAAAACGGCTCGCTTAAACCCCGTTGATTCACTGAAAGATCAATAATAAAGGCTCGCGAAGTCATTGCTGAATTAAAAATATAGAAGACGGAAGGAGGAATTATCGGATCTGTGATTACGCGGAGCTTGAATCAGCGCAAAAAGCGAAGTGGTAATCCGTCTGTTCTTGACCCTTGTGGTCAAGAACAGACGGATTGTTTTGTCACCTTTCTTTGCTATCGCAAGAAAGATTCCGCACAATGACGGTTCATCTCGTCAATTGGAGCTTTCCATTCCATCCCTTGGCAGAATATAGCTTCGCATGCCTAAAATTTCAGTATATAATTTTCCAAAAAGACTTATCTTTCCTTTTGCTAATTCACCCAAGCACTGAGTTCTACTCCCTAACTTATTAATCCGTGCTTGAACCTCTATGATTAGCTTCTTTAGAAAAATACGCCTATCTCTTCTCAATCAAAGTAAAGTAACCCGCTATTTGGCATATGCCTTCGGAGAAATCTTTCTGGTGGTCATTGGGATTCTGGTTGCCTTAGAAGTTAATAACTGGAATGAGGAAAAGAAAAGAAGAACTTTCGAAACAGACATCCTTTCACTACTTGACAATAACCTCGCTAGCGATTCACTTTTGATGAGTAAAGAGCTCACCCAAGCAGAACTGGCCAACCAATTGACGGATTCTTTATTAAATCAAGTGGCGCTTGGCGACTACAATGAACAACTCAATCTCTGGATGGGGAAGATTATCAGTTTTCAGCGTTTTAAATCGCAATCATCAGCTTTTGAGGTTTTGAAGTCTAAAGGCATAGAAAATATCTCAGACAAAGCACTTCAACTGGCCTTGATTGGGTATTACGATTTAAGCCTATTTAGAGTATATCAAGCTAACAGTGATGTAGAAAATGCTTTCAACAATGACTGGGTTCCTATAATGAAAGAAAAAACAAACGACTTTGTCTACTATACAAGAATTGCACCTCGAAACCCCAAGGAATTTTTTGAATCACCATCTACTGTTGTGCTATTCAAAATGTATCAAGACAATCGCTCTGGTGCTATCAGAAGAATGGAAATTGCTTTAGACGAAATCTCCCATTTGAGAACCCAAATAAAAAAGCGAAAATTATGATCTCGTTCTTTCGTAAAATCCGCAAATCACTACTCGCACAAAGCAAGGTCACTCGGTATATCATCTATGCTTTGGGTGAAATTTTATTGGTTGTCATTGGCATATTTATAGCCCTCCAACTTAATATTTGGAATGAAAAAAATAAGGAGAAAAAAGAAGCGGAGAAATTCATTACGCGCTTATTGGAAGAAGTCACAACTAATATTGGTCATGTAGAAAGCCAAATGGAGATTGAAGACAGACAAATTGAAAGTTCGAAGAGAATTTTAGAAATGTTTAATGAAGCAGAAAATGAGCGTTCTTCTGCGGAATTAGATAGCCTGATTTTTAATATACTCAATGCCAACTCTGTAGAATTTAATCTTGGTACGTTATTAGAAGGCCAAAACACAGGTAAAATTGCCCTAATCGCTTCAGACGAATTACGGCTTAGACTTTACAACCTGCCATCTGCGCTAGAGACAGTCCGAAGGCGTGAGGCAATAGCAGCCCAAGATGTCAACGAGCAATTCGCTACATTCCTGTATTCCAGCTATAACTATAGAAATATGGATAACAACTACTCTAGAGAAAAAGGGAAGTTGGGCAATACTAAGTTCAAAGACTATGACAACTTAATACTCTTTGAAAGCCAGATGTTTGAGAACTTAATAGACAATAGGTACTATAATAATGAATCACAGCGCAAGGATCTTGAGAAACTAATGGAACAACTTCAAATCATAAATGACTTAATCCAAAAAGAACTTGGTAATGATTAGTCTCTTCCGCAAAATCCGCCAAACGTTGCTTCAGCAAAATAAACTCAGCAAGTATTTGCTCTATGCGCTGGGTGAAATTGTGCTGGTCGTGATTGGCATCATGATCGCAGTGGCAATAAATAACTCGAACGAAGAGAAAAAGCTGAAACAACTAGAGATTAAATACCTTTCTGAAATTAAAAATAATCTGAGCTCAGATATTGCAGACATTGATTTCAACATCAACTTCAATGCGAGTAAACTTCGTTCAAACCATGTTGTTCTTCAATACCTCAATGGAGAAGTGCATACGATCGACTCACTCGATTTCCATTTAAGCAATCTCCCCTTCAGTACCAGAACCTTGGTGAATTCTAGTGGGTATGAGAATTTAAAATCCAAAGGATTAGAGATCATCTCAAACGATGCATTGAGAATAAAGATCACCACGCTTTACGAATTCACAATCGACAATGCTGTCGATTTTGAAACAAAGGA
>JBLIKG010000230.1:0-4292 GCA_047636255.1 Roseivirga sp.
GTATACCATTAGCCAATCGTGATAGAAAATATTGGTGCCTATTTGGTATGGCGTGCCAATTGGATTTTGATAGAGCTGCTCAAGTCCAGTTGGCTTATAAACAAAAGAAATGATTCTAGCGCCAAACTCTGGGATCAAGCAAATTTTGACCAACTCATTTTCCAAGACGATACCATCAAAAGCTGTAGTAACAATTTGTTCATTGCTATAACTTGATAAGCTGAAGTTCTGATCCATTTCATAATCAAAATGCCGCCAAAGAATGACGGTATCTCGCATACTTACCTGGCCTATGGACGAGAATGTATTTAGAATGAAAAAGGAAATGATAACAGAAAAGCGCATGACGGGCAAGATAAGTATTTCTCTATTGCTAATTACTCTTGATTAGACAGAGGATAAGATTGAATTACTAATGCGGTTAATACCTGTAAATAATATAGAGTGTAGAGGCTAGGTTTTGTATTGATGTAGCATAAAGCGTTACATTTTTTATTTTTAAAATATATAGATTTATAAGAATGAGGGGCTAAACGCAAGTGTTGGCTAATGGACAAAAGACAAATCAATAACCGCCAGCGTTAATGAAATTCAGGAAAGACCTGAGCAATAACCTGACGAGTGCGGAAGCTACACTTTTGAAATTACTGAAGGGTAAACAGCTCGAAGGCAGGAAGTTCAGAAGACAGTTCAGTGACGAGAATTACATTTGGACTTTTATTGTCCTTCAGCGCATTTAGTGGTTTAACTAGATGCGCTGGTCATTTTAAAGCAGCTGGGTTTGAATACGAAACCGAAAGGACTAAAGTCATGAATAGTCATGGAATTAAAGCGATTAGGTTTGAGAATGATGAGGTGTTTAAGGCGCTGGAAGCTGTGTTCATAAGATAAAGTAAAGTTTTCCTAACCCGCCTCACAGGAGGTAGCTAGCTTTGGCTGGAGTACTTTTCGGGACATTGATGACAATCACTTGACAAAATTTAATTCGAGTGCGAAGCAACCTTGGGAGGTAAAATGGAGGAATTGAGAGTACATTCGGTCAGTAGAAAATAATGAAAAGGGAAATGAAAGACTCAAAAGTAAATGTGCTCGGCAAATTTGATTTGTTCAATGACCAATGGAAGCCCAGAATAATTGGTGAACTCAATGGTCAATTGGTCAAATTGGCGAAACTAACCAACGATTTCGTTTGGCACAGTCATGAAAATGAGGATGAACTATTTTTAGTTTGGAAAGGTGAACTGATCATGGAGTTTAGAGATAGAACTGAGGTGATCAAAGAAGGCGAAATGATCGTGGTTCCGAAAGGAGTGGAGCACAATCCTAGGACCAAGGACGGTGAAGAAGTTTGGGTGATGTTATTTGAACCAGCAGCAACTTTGCATACTGGAGCTGTGCAACACGAAAGGACTCATAATAATCAAGAGTGGATTTAATTGACTATGTCGAGTTGCGAAAATTCATTGAGAACAAAATTCTATTTAGAATGAGATATAGTTTTCTTGAAACTGAAAGTATAATGAAATAATAGCCTCGTGATTTAACGGGAGGCCTTAAATATTCATGGATTGGCTTTAGCCAAAATATTACCGTTAGCAAAATTGGCTAAAGCCTTTAACCTTTATGTTTTTGCTTTGGGTTTAAGCCCAAAGCAACTGTTTCTTATAGGCTGAGGATAAATACCTAAAGTGAATAGTTTTAAAACCGAACTTCTTTTTGAATAATTAGCTTGTTAGGTATTCAAAAACGAAAGCCTTTATTTTGCATTCAGAAAATCACACTATGAAGCTATCTGTTGTTGTTACTGTCTACAACGAAGAAGACAATGTAATTCCTCTTTGTCAGAAAGAATACGAAGCCCTCGAAGGTATTGATTATGAGCTCATCTTAGTAGATGACGGCTCTAAAGACAATACGGTTAAAAACATTAAGTCTGTAGCCAACAACAGGACTAAATTGCTGATATTCAATAAAAACCATGGTCAAAGCACTGCGCTTTCTGCCGGTATAGATGCGGCTGAAGGAGACTATATAGTCACCATGGATGGCGATTTGCAAAATGACCCAGCCGATATTCCAAAGATGATGGCCAAACTTGAGGAAGGAGAGTTTGATGTCGTAGCTGGAGTTAGGGCCAATCGTCAAGATGGTTTCTTTCTAAGAAAATTTCCAAGCAAAATAGCCAACTGGATTATTCGAAACATAACCGATGTCAGACTCTCTGATTATGGTTGTTCTTTAAGAATTTATAAGAAAGACATTGCCAAAAACTTGGGATTATATGGTGAGCTCCATCGCTTTATTCCTGTATTGGCCAAACTTCAAGGTGCTCAAATGACAGAGGTAGATGTAAACCATCATGCCCGAATTCATGGAGAATCTAAATACGGCATCAACAGGACTTTTAAGGTAATGGCCGATCTGATCCTGATGATTTTCTTTCAGAAATACTTCAGAAAGCCAATGCACTTATTTGGTGGCCTAGGTATATTAACTTTTGCTTCGGGTATGGCGATCAATATTTATCTGTTGATTGTGAAATTTGGATATCACGAAGATATTTGGGGCAGACCCCTTTTACTCCTTGGCGCAATACTGGTTTTAGGGGGCATCCAATTCATTACGGTTGGGATTATAGCAGAATTGATGATGCGTACTTACTACGAATCGCAGGATAAGAAAGTCTATCGCTTAAAAGAAGTGTTTGTTGGACAAGTCAAAGCTTAAAAAGCTCCTCAAGCTCGTTTTTCAGATCGCTATTGCAGGCGTAGCCATTTACTTTGTATTGGGCGAAATCGATGTAGAAGAGTATAAATCAAGACTTTTGGGCATCGACTTATTATGGCTACTTATGGCCATTATTGCATTCAATGCTTCAAAAGTACTTAGCGCTTTCAGACTTAACATCTTCTTTACGGCTTTAGGCCTAAAGCTTCAAAACAACTTCAACTTAAAACTCTATTATGTTGGAATGCTGTACAATCAGGTATTTCCTGGAGGTATTGGAGGCGATGGCTACAAAGTTTATTTGTTGAATAAACAATTCAAAAAGCCTTTAAAAGGCCTGATTTCAGCCACTTTATTAGATCGCATCAGTGGAGTTGTGGCCTTGGGTTTTCTGGCTTTCATTTTGGCCTTGATAGGGGGAGAGAGTTATCAACTTCTTGGTGCTTATGGCTTTTTGCTTTGGATCGGTTTAGTAGTAGCCTATCCAGCCTATTACCTTTTGGTGCACCTAATTTTCCCAACCTTTAAAAAAGTTAATCACATCACCAATATTCAAGCGCTGGGTGTACAGTCGTTACAAGTATTGTGTGCCTTTTTTATGCTCAAGAGCTTTGGTATTACGGAAGGATATCTCGATTATTTTACGCTTTTCTTGGTTTCGTCTGTTGCTGCCGCTTTACCCATTTCATTACCAGGTGGTATTGGTGTAAGAGAAGGAGTTTTGGTGACTGGAGCATCGATGTTTTTACTCAATGAGAATGCCGCTGCCGCATTTGCTTCATTGTTCTTTCTGATTACTTTGCTGAGTTCATTAGCTGGACTTTTCTTTCTAAAACAGATCAAAACGAAAGAGCAAGAATTGAATTAATCAGTAACTCAAAACAGTTACCGTCCCTTTTCCTATTTCATTGATTGTAACAACAAACACCTTGTCATACTCACTTTCGTCAAGGTTACTGTACTTTTCTTCGCCTAAGAGGTAATTGGCCACCAATGGTGTGGTATTAGAGTGCCCAGAAATTACAATCGTCTTCCCCTTGTTTTGAGCCCAAACCGCGTTAAGAAAATCCATACTGCTTGGATTGTATTCCTGAATACTCAAAGTGTATTTATCAGCTAAGGGTTGAATTGTTTGTTGAGTTCTTTTGTAGGGAGTGGAGTAGAGTACGTTTACATCTACATGTTTTAAAAGTCCAATTAAGTTTTGCGTTCTCGCAAGGCCTTCCTCATTGAGAGTAGGATTTTTTGGGTCATCAGTACCTTTTTCGGCATGTCTGATTAAGATAAAAGTGGTCAATGTAGTTTCTTCTTTTACCTCTTGAGCTTGAGTACAACCAACAAATAACAAACAGAATACAAGAGAGATCGGTGCTAAAAATTTCATGACATTAAAGTTTAAAAGGCTCAAGATATAAAACAGAAAAGATACAATGGAAATTTAAGCAAGTATTTACTTAAACGGCTTGCACTAGGCCATATCGTCTATTTCAAGCGCTTCAAGGATGTCGGCCATCTCATCAAAATCCTTGTAACCGGGCCTGATTTCATTTCCACCACGAATAGAA
>JBLIKG010000231.1:0-4270 GCA_047636255.1 Roseivirga sp.
CTGATGCCATCTTTCGCTAATTCATCAGCGGCTTCATGAACGATTTTCATCATTTTCCCGAAAGAAACCAAAGTAACATCAGAACCAGAACGCTCAATTCGTGCCTTCCCGATTTCGATTAAATACTCTTCCTCTGGCACTTCGCCCTTATCACCATACATAACTTCTGACTCCATGAAAATCACTGGGTCATTGTCTCTGATGGCTGATTTTAAAAGTCCTTTTGCATCATATGGATTAGATGGAACGACTACTTTTAAACCTGGGGTATTCGCATACCAGTTTTCAAAGTTTTGAGAGTGCTGAGAACTCAACATACCCGCGTTTCCTGTTGGGCCTCTAAAAACAATTGGAATAGGGAATTGACCGCCAGACATCGACATCATTTTGGCAGCAGAGTTGATCACTTGGTCAATGGCTACTAAAGAGAAGTTGAAAGTCATGAATTCGATAATTGGTCTTAAACCATTCATCGCTGCACCAACTCCAATACCTGCAAAACCCAATTCAGCGATAGGAGTGTCAATTACTCTTTCTGGCCCAAATTCGTCCAACATACCTTGGCTTACTTTATAAGCACCATTGTATTCGGCAACTTCTTCTCCCATGAGAAAGATTTTATCATCTCTTCTCATTTCTTCATTCATTGCTTCTCTCAGGGCTTCACGAAATTGTATTTCTCTCATCATCTAGGTTTTTCAAGGCCGTAAAAATAAACATTCACATCTCAATTCACAAAGAAAGATTGAGAAGAGTATTGTCAAAAAAAAAGCCTCGACAAGTCGAGGCTTTTAAAGAGTTAAATATTCTTATTTCAAAATATCAATGAAAGCTTGGCTTCCAGTGAATGTTCTGAATTCTAAGTCAGCTAAAGCTTTTGCTTTTAAAGAAGCATCTGCAGTTGTAGCATTTCTTAAGTGCTCAATTACTTTGTTTTCGTTGCCTTGACGAGCCGCTGCAACAGCTGCTACGTAATGCGCCCAAACATAACCTCTGTCGTTGCTGATCACAGACTCCAAAGTAGTTTGACCACTTTTAGCATCTTTGTTCAATAACTGAACTAAACCTTTGTTGTATTGGTCAACTGAACGGTTTGTAGCATTACCTAAAGAACTAATCGCTGCGCTATAGTTACCTGACATGATTTCAACAGCACCTTTAGCACCGTTTACACCTTGTCTTACATCATTAGCAGGATTCATTGTCAACGCTTTGTTGAATGCTTCTAAAGCACCTTCCATATTGCTTTGCATTTCGTAAGCCATACCTAGGTTAGCTTGTGCTTGAGCGTTAGCATTTTTCTGGATAGAAATTTCGAAATGATTGATAGCGTCTCTCACCATGTTGGTTTTGTTTCTGCCTTCAGAAGTCATTGCCATTTCCATCATTACAGCACCTAAGTTGTTATGAATAACCCAAGTATCGTTCTTTTTAGCAGCAGCTTCGTACATCGCTTTTTTCTCAGCTAAGGTTGGGGTGTTAGCAGCCGCATAAGCCATTTCTTCAAGAGACAATTGGTCAGCTGAAGTTTTACCTTCTGCAATTGATTTCGCTAATGTCAAAATCTCTTCTTTAGATTTTTTAGGCTTCACTGTTAAAACTTCAGTTTTTGCAGTTCTCAATTGAGGATAAAGGTCTTTAAATACTTGCTTGTAAGTAGAAAGCTTCTGAAGTTGTTTTTCTTTTTGCTCGAATGAACCTGAACCGTTCATGATATCATTCCATTCTGATTTCTGAGCAGCTGAAATTCCTGAGTAATTACCCAACATATTTTTCAAACCAGTCCAATCGTCAACAATTGGCTTAGTGATAAATCTGATTTGACTAGCCATTCCTTGGTAGTCATATTTGTCCATTTGCTCTCTGTACCATTTTTCAATAGCAGCAGCTCTTTCAGAAGCTAATTCAGAGTTGATTCTTTCTAAACCTTCTGGAGAGTGAGTACCATCGATGGTTACAGTTCTTGTTACATTTTTGTCTGCAATAAAAGCAGCGAATTTTGTTCCTCTATCAGAGGTTTTCTCAACGGGACGTAAAGTAGATTTACCTTGTTCGAAGAAGAAATCAACATTAGTTGGGATCAATTCTTCTTGATCATTGTAGCCATGAGGCGCATATGAAGCGAAGTAAGAAGGTTGAACTAAAGTAGAAGTTGTGATCAAACCTTCTGCAATCCCTAATTTTTCAGATTCTTTGAAAGCACCAGTTTTTGGGTTTGAAGCTACACCTTGTATTTGGACGTTACCTCTTGACATTGCTGGATCGAAAGCGAATGTGTATTCTTGAGATACTTTCGGCTGCTCAGTTGCAGAGTTTGGATAATCTTTTGCAGCAAAAACTATAGGAGTTAAAGCTTTTTCTTGAGTGCCGTATTTGTAAAATGTATTTAAGGTATACACCTTATTTTTTTTCAACATATTAGCTGGTAAATTAGCAGACATTGTGAACGTCACTTTATTAGCGTGAACTTCCAGTGGAGATGGCTCAACCGTCAATCCTTGGTCTTTGGAGGCTTTTACCATTTGGCTCAAAGCACAACCTGACATTGACAGCACACCAATTATCAAGAGTGGAAAAATTAGTTTAGCAGTTAGGGTTTTCATAAGAATTAAATTGTTTTAGAACAGTATTACCTTAAATTTAGGCCTGCAAATTTAACATTTTTTTTATAGTTTCCGATTTTCGGCTCTATTAAATTGTTTCTTAAATTTGTTGTTATAATTGTAAAATGGAAAGAATTCAGCGTTTTTTTGAACATCAGGCTTTCGGAGTTTGTGCTAAGCTTGGGGATAATCTGAATTTATCAGCCTCATCCATTCGCTTAACATTCATCTATGCCTCATTTATCACTTTTGGATCACCTTTGATAATCTACTTATCTTTGGCTTATGTAATCAATTTTCGCCAGCATTTACGTAGAAGACAGAATCCAGTTTGGTATAATTAAGTCTTTACTTTTCGATAGATTTTTTTCTTCAAAACAAAGTAATCCCAAATAATGAACCCTTGATATCGGGGATTGTTAGAATTATTGCGAATTACTTTCTTTCGCTTTCTAATTTGGGTACTTATTGAAAGCATAAAATCTAAATGGGCATGCAGAATGGCTAATCCATGTTTTCGGCCACTGAGTATCGAGAACTGAAAAACGGCTAGCCAATCTAGCACTATTCGGAAAGGCAGCTTCCAAATTAATAATGTGGCTTCTTCATTCTTAAAAATAATGCTTAAACCATTCCTGAAGTTAAGGTACGTTTTTCTTGGGCTTGATTTGTCAAGCGTCCCCCCGCCTAAATGATACACTTCGCTTTGAGGGCAAACTTGTACTTTGAATCCTAAATTCCAAAATCGCCAGCAAAGATCAATTTCTTCCATATGTGCGAAAAAGTCTTCATCAAGTCCACCTGCTTCGAAGTAGGCGCTTTTTCTAACGAAAAGTGATGAACCAGACGCCCAAAATACGTCTGTTATGTCTTGGTATTGATGCTGGTCTTCCTCAATAGTATGGAAAATTCTACCTCTACAGAAAGGGTAACCTAAAATGTCTAAAAAACCACCAGAAGCGCCTGCATACTCGAAATGATTTTTTGATTTAAGGTCGAGAATCTTTGGCTGCACTGCTGCTATTTGAGCATCAGATTCTAATAGATCGAGAATTGGGGTAATCCAATTGGCAGTTACTTCAACATCTGTATTGAGTAAAACAACAAATTCGGCTTCTATCAGGGCCAAGGCTTTATTATAACCTCCACAAAAGCCATGGTTTTTATCAAAAGCCAATACTTTCACTTCTGGGAAACTATTTTTTAGAAATACTAGCGAATCATCAGTCGAGCCATTGTCTATCACCACGATGTCATGGGGTTGACTATGCGCAATAACGGAAGGTAGAAAATTAGCTAAGTGTTTTTTGCCGTTGTAATTAAGTAAGGCAACCGTAAGCTTCGACATTAGAACATACTTCCTAAATCCATTCCTGGAATATTGGGCATTATACCTTCGGTACTTTTTCTGATTTCTTCTTTGCCACTAATATCCGCCTTGTCCATGGCCATGTTAATGGCAGCTACAGTTAAATCTTGAACGGTTTCTTTGTCGGCTTTAGTCATCAGGCTTTCATCGATATCAATTGAAATCACCTGTTTTTTTCCATTTACAGTGGCTTTTACCATGCCAGCACCAGCTTCGCCTGTTTCTTGAATATATTCTAGTTTACTCTGGGCTTCTTGCATCTTGGCTTGCATCTCCTTCACCTGGCCCATTATTTTCA
>JBLIKG010000232.1:0-4269 GCA_047636255.1 Roseivirga sp.
AAGGATCTGCCGACTCCAAAGGATTTCACCACGGAAGAAAATCAAATTGGTCAGTCGAACGAAGAGAATTCATAAATAAGCTTTTGTACCTTTGTCTTTCATACAGTAGAGATACTGCATTATTATGGCAAAGAACTTTAGACCAAAAAAACCTTTTACCAAAAAAGGCAACTCCAATAATACTCCCCCAGTTTATGATCAAAAGATTATTCAACAGGGGTTGAGTTCAACATCGGAAATAAGACTTAATCGATACATTTCGAATTCAGGAGTTTGCTCTAGAAGAGAAGCGGATAAACTTATCGAAGAAGGGGAAATCAAGGTAAACGACACTGTAGTTACCGAAATGGGCTACAAAGTAAAACCTGGAGATAGAGTTACTCATCAAGGTAAACTACTCAAAAGAGAAAAGCTTGTTTATGTTTTACTTAATAAGCCTAAAGACTTTATTACCACTACTAGCGACCCTGAGGGGCGCAAAACCGTCATGGATTTGATTAAGAATTCATGTGAGGAACAAATCTTTCCAGTGGGAAGGTTAGACAGAGCCACTACTGGCTTGTTGCTTTTCACTAATGACGGTGATTTGGCTAAAAAGCTAACGCACCCTTCTCACGAAATAAAAAAGATTTATCAGGTTACCCTGGATAAGGCTGTGACTGAGGAGCACTTTGAAGCCATTCGAGCAGGTATTACGCTCGAGGATGGTTTAGCCCCTGTAGATGACCTGGCCGTTGTTAGTCCTGACGGTAAATCACTGGGCATCGAGATCCATATTGGCCGAAATCGAATTATCAGAAGAATCTTTGAACACCTCGGCTATAAGGTGATGAAATTAGATCGCGTTGTTTATGCTGGCTTGACTAAAAAGGATTTGCCTAGAGGTAAATGGCGTTTTCTGACAGATAAAGAACTTTCTAAGATTAAAAAATAGTATGCATGCATACTATTTATGCTTCGTTTATTATATTTGTTAATGACATGTGCAAACGATTTCTTTATTGATAGTATACAAAAGAAAAAGCCTTCCATTTCTGAAAGGCTTTTGATTTGTGGTGCTGAGTGGATTCGAACCACCGACTCACGGATTTTCAGTCCGATGCTCTACCAACTGAGCTACAGCACCTCAAATTGGAGGCACAAAAGTAAGTAAAAAGTTAACGCGTACAAAACATTTTAAATAAATTAAGAACTGATAATTTTAAAGCCCTAGAAGCCAACCTCTATGGAATATATTTCTCAAATCGCTTTTCTAGTAATTGTGTCAATTGCTGGATACCTTCTCTACCAGAGAATCAGCAGGATACGTAAAAACATTTTTCTTGGGAAGCCCGCTGGTCGTAACGATCAGACAGCTGAACGGTGGAAAACTATGCTTTTGGTTGCCCTTGGTCAAAAGAAAATGTTTAAGCGAATTATCCCCGCTTTCCTGCATTTACTGATTTATGTGGGTTTTTTGGTGATCAATTTGGAGGTTTTGGAATTCGTGATTGACGGAATTGCAGGGACACATAGAATTTTTGCTCCGTATTTAGGCGATTTTTATACTGTTCTGATCAATATCTTTGAGTTTCTAGCTGTTGGTGTCCTTGTCTCCTGTGTTGCTTTTCTAATTCGAAGGAATGTGATGAAGGTTAAACGCTTCAGTGGTGAGGAAATGAAGAAATGGCCAACATTAGATGCAAATCTTATTTTGGTAGTTGAAATCATACTGATGTTTGCCGTACTCACAATGAATGCGACAGACATGTTGATTCAGGGGCAAGATGAACACTATGCACAAACAGGTGCCTTTTTCTTTAGTGGCTTTTTAGTGCCACTATTTGAAGGTATGAGCCTTTCAACTTTAATTATTGTTGAACGTTTCGCTTGGTGGTTTCATATCATCGGTATTCTGTCTTTTGCAGTTTATGTTACTTATTCAAAGCACTTGCATATTGCTTTGGCATTCCCAAATACGTGGTATTCAAATTTAAATACCAAAGGCAAAATAGCTAACATGCCAGTGGTGACCAATGAGGTAAACATGATGTTAGGCCTTCCTACAGAAACCCCGAGTGATGCTCCAGCCGAAGTAGGTCGATTTGGTGCTAAGGATGTGAATGATTTAAGTTGGGTGAATATTATGAATGCCTACTCATGTACAGAATGCGGCCGTTGCACATCCAGTTGCCCAGCTAATATAACGGGCAAGAAATTATCTCCTCGAAAAATCATGATGGATACCCGCGATAGGGCAGAAGAAGTTGGTGCAAGTTTAGCGAAGGGAGGCAAGGGCTTTGAGGATGGCAAATCACTTTTAGGTGATTACATTACCAAGGAAGAAATCAACGCTTGTACGAGCTGCAATGCTTGCGTAGAAGCCTGCCCAGTTAATATCGATCCTTTATCTATCATTCTTGAAATGAGGCGTTATGTTGCTATGGAAGAATCCGGATCACCGGCCTCCTTGAATAACATGTTCCAAAATGTGGAAACCAACTTTGCCCCTTGGAAATTTCCACCGACTGATAGGTTCAATTGGGCAGAAGAAATGGAGTCAAAATAATATAGATCAAGATCATGAGTGAAAACTTAAATAGCGTACCCGTAATGGCCGATTTGGCCTCTAAAGGAGAATCACCAGAAGTCTTATTCTGGGTAGGATGTGCAGGTTCTTTTGATGACAGATATAAAAAAGTAACTCAAGCCTTTGTCAAGATTTTAAACAAGGTGGGAATTTCATTTGCCGTTTTAGGTCCAGAGGAGACTTGTACTGGCGATCCTGCAAGAAGAGCAGGGAATGAATTTTTATTTCAGATGCAGGCCATCTCAAATATTCAGGTTTTGAACGGCTACAATATCAAAAAGATTGTAACCGCCTGTCCTCACTGTTTCAACACCATCAAAAATGAATACCCTGAATTGGGAGGTAATTATGAGGTGATCCACCATTCCACTTTTCTTCAACAATTAATCAATGAAGGGAAGGTTGGCTTGAAAGGTGGAGGAGAATTTAAAGGGAAGAAAATCACTTATCACGATTCTTGTTATTTGGGTAGGGCCAATAATATTTATGAGGCACCTCGCGAGGTCTTAGCTGCATTGGACGCTGAATTGGTTGAAATGAAGCGCTGCAAAACTAATGGTCTTTGTTGTGGCGCGGGTGGGGCTCAGATGTTTAAGGATGCTGAACCAGGTAAAAAAGAGGTGAATGTTGAAAGAACAGAAGAGGCACTTTCCACGGGTGCGAGCATTATTGCCGCAGCTTGTCCGTTTTGCATGACCATGATGCGCGATGGGGTAAAGAATAAAAACAAAGAAGAGTCTGTAGTGGTAATGGATATTGCTGAGCTGATCGCTCGTAATGAAGGGATACTTTAATAATTATTTAACTTTATTTTTTAAAAGAGGGAATTTCTCAATGGGAGTTCCCTCTTTTATGCATTAGAAATACTTAGACTACTAAAGCTTGAGAAATACACCGACAGAAAAAGACGGGCTAGCCAAAACTCTTTTGCCAGTAGCAGCAAAACCAACTGCGCTAGTCACGCCATATTTTTCATTCCACTGATAAGATAACTCAGGCGTGATCGCCAAGTACTCTATGTTATTAGAAAATATGCCATTGGAGGGAGTTTCTAAATCGCTTCCGTTATTAAGCGAATTGACGTTGACAATCTTCACATCTGCAAACCATTTAGTCCCGATTTTGGTACCCAATTCTAGCCCAAATCTTAATTCATCAGAGAAATTTTCGGTCCTATTGTTAAAAGCTAAAAGACCTGATACCCATGATTTGCCTTTATTCAAACTTCGACTTGCTTCGATGCTGACGATCTGATTGAATTCGCCATCCCCAGTTTGAAGCACGCCTGTACTACCGCCTGATTGTTTACCTAAGGGCAAACCAAGTGTTAAACCAACACTCACTACAATTGGCTTGTTGACAATGAGGCCATATTTAATTCCAATGTCTGCATCACCAAATGAATTTAGCTCGTCACCTTCGGCAATGATATTACCTGTTCTGCCTGATTTTTGCTCATTAAGGGTTGCTCTTGAGAAGAATGGGAGATAGGCGATGCCTGTAAGGCGATCAGTAAATCCGAATTCACCATATAGACTGCTAATGTGAATCCCAGCTGTGGCAATGTCTATTATTTCACCGTTTGGTGTATAATATGTATCGGAGATAATGCTGTAATGTCCAAGTTTAAAGTAGCCTTTTCCTTTAGGCTGTGGCCAACCACCTCCAGCGTAAATATTTTGAGTTAAAAGTAGAACACT
>JBLIKG010000233.1:0-4215 GCA_047636255.1 Roseivirga sp.
CATCATGCCCATTGTCTCATCATCCACCTCTCCATTTCCGCCAAAAGCTTCTTCAGACTTGTTAAGAGACGTTCTTTCAATTTTATTCTTGTCTTGCGTAATGAATATCAGCTGTGTAGCCTTTTCTTGACCTTCTTCCTTATAATTTTCTGACAATGCTTGGTTCAAGGCATCGATATTCGAAAATGCGAATGAAAGTTGAACCTCAGAAGTCTCTTCATTATAATTTACTTTGGCATTAGTCACTCCTTGGATTTTTTCGAATTCGCGTGATCTCTTCTCTAAGTCCGAGATCATATTTGTAATGGTAGTATCGTCTTCCATTGAGCCCATGGCTTCCATCATACTGGTCATTTCTTTCAGATCCACAGTAAAAATATACTCACCGCCTCCATTTCTGTTGAAAATGTATTTTTCAATAATGCTGATGCAAGAACTATTCAATAGCACTAAGAAGAGAAGCCCAGTGGCTAGCATGAATTTTTGGAGACGTTTCATAATATTGATTTTACTAGTGAATATAAACGAATCAGAGTTGAGATTTTGATGTCAACACTCAAATTATTTATTAAAAATGATGGCTTTTATTTAAATTTCAAAAATCACTTCGCTATTAGGGATTCTGAATCTTTCAGAATAAATGCCTCCTTCAGCCGCTGGGCCACAACCAATTACCATGGTGACTTCGGCTCTTCTAGGTAATTTTAGAAAACGCTTTATTCGGAGCGAGTCCATGCCTTCCATTGGGCAAGTATCATAACCTTCGGCCTTCATGCTCAGCATAAAGGTTTGAGCCGCCAATGCAGCACTTTTATGAACGCTAATCCTTACATCAGTAGCATTGCCATGTCGGACCATTGGCCTTATTAAACCCACAAAAAAGTAGATACACTTTTTGATAAATCCCCAAACTCCGAACGGATCATTGAAATAGTATTTTGGAATGAGGCTTTCATAATAATTGAAAGCGCGTTTGGCGCCTTTGTCTTTAGGGTCTTCTCCATATACTCGTTTCATTTCTTTGACGAGTTCTCGCTGTCTTTTTCTCCATAGGTCTTTTCGGGCTACAAAAACAACCAGTTCATGGGCCGTTTTAGCTGCCTTTTGGTTCATGCACATCCATGCTACTTTTTTCAATCCTTCTTCGGAACGAACCCTATAGAATTCCCACAGCTGCATATTACTACTGTTGGCGGAAAGAATGGCTCTTTCAATGCTTCTTTGAACTGCTTCATGATCGAATTCTGCTGCAGGATCATATACCCGAACGGACCTGCGCTCTTCTACAATTTGATTGAATAATTTTGCTGAATCTTTCATGTTAATAAACCAAAGGAATTAGTGTTTCGGACAGAATAGCCAAAAGCGCAATCGCAACCAAATTCAAAATAAAGCCAGCTCGTATCATGTCCTTCATTTGAATCATTCCTGAAGAAAAAACTATTGCATTGGGTGGCGTTGAAATCGGCATCATAAAGGCGTAACTAGCAGCTAAGGTAACTGGTAAGGATAAGTACATTGGATTGAGATTTAGGCTCACTGAGATACCCAGCACAACAGGAATGAAGATTACCGCCAAGGCTACATTGCTCATGATTTCGGTCATAAAGAGCATAAAAGTGCTTAAGCCGAGGACTAAAACTAGCCTATTAACATCACCAAGGCCAGCAATACTTTCCCCAACAATTTGAACGATTTCTGTGGATTCCATGGCTTTGGCAAGTGTAAGGCCTCCACCAAATAGCAATAAGATTCCCCAAGGCAATTTTTTGGTGTACTCCCAATCCAATAGAAACTCTCCCTTTTTTAAGTGAACTGGCGTGGCAAACATAAAAATGGCACCAATCATGCCGATTAATGTGTCGTTGAGTACGGTGGTGTTGAATAAAGAATTGAGGCTGTTCCTGAAAATCCAAGCTAATGCAGTAGACACAAAAATCACCGTCACTAACTTTTCAGCCCTCTTAAAAGGGCCTAATGCTTTTAATTGATCATTGATGATTTCGGCAGAATCAGAGAGGGTTTTGATCTTACTCGGAAATAAAACACGGGTCAATAATAGGTATGTAATCGCAAGCATAATAAAGCAGGTAGGTAATCCCACTTTTAAGTATTGCGCAAAACTGACTTCATAGTCCATCATCTCGCTCATAAACCCTACCCATGCCACATTGGGTGGCGTGCCAATGATGGTAGCCGTTCCACCAATATTTGCTGCGTAGGCAATACCCAACATTAGAACCAATGCAAAGCGTTTTTTACCTACATCATCTGTATTGTCTATGTTGAGTAAACTGGTAATCGAAAGTGCTATGGGTAGCATCATTACGGTGGTAGCGGTATTACTTATCCACATGGATAAAAAGGCTGTAGTGAGCATAAAGCCCAAAATAATTCCATTGGGATTAGTACCAGTCAGCTTAATCAAGTTTAAGGCAATCCGCTTGTGGAGATTGTGCTTTTCCATTCCTAGGCCAAGAATAAATCCCGCCATAAACAGAAAAATAATTGGATTGGCATAAGGAGCCGTGGCTTCATTGGAATTAAAAACCCCTGTAACTTGAAAGAGCACAATCGGTAAAAGTGCGGTGACTGGTATAGGTGCAGCCTCAGTAATCCACCAAATGATCATCCAAAGAGCAATACCTATGACGGTCCAAGCCTGTGGAGTGATCCAAATCTGAGGATCAAGGGCTAAAATTATAAAAAATAAAGCGGGCCCTGTAAATAGGCCAAAAATTCGCGCGCCTTTAAAGTCGGGAGTAGTCAAGAGTCTAATTGTGGTTGGTATTAAATGCTAATTTAACATTTTAATGATATCATCAATGTAATTGGGTTTCAGGCTTCAAGAAAACCGTTTTGACAAAAAAAGAAGGGCGCCAACCACAACGCCCTTCTATCTTCAACCTTAATACTAAAACTAACTAACTATATGCTAAACTATGATTTATGAATTTCTATTTCAATTTACACTTTGAAACTTATCATTAAGATTTGCTTCTGCATGATATACCTTGAAATGCCCCTTAGGGTTTCAGTATTTTGCCTTTTTTAAGTTAAATAAAGTTAAAAAGGCATATGCTGAGTTGAGTGGCCAATTTCTGCTTTCATAACATTCATCTGTTATAAGTATTCCTTTGGCTTAGACATTTATTGTTCTATTTTTGCCAAAAATTAAACCCGCTGTAATGAGTGTTTTAGTCAATAAAGATTCAAAAATAATTGTTCAGGGATTTACCGGCACTGAAGGTACTTTCCATGCTGAACAAATGATTGAGTACGGTACAAACGTAGTTGGTGGTGTTACCCCTGGAAAAGGCGGGCAGCAGCATTTAAACCGACCAGTTTTTAATACGGTTGAAGATGCAGTGACTTCTACAGGTGCAGATGTTTCTATCATTTTTGTGCCACCAGCTTTTGCAGCTGATGCCATTATGGAAGCAGCAGATGCTGGCATTTCAGTGATTATTACAATTACAGAAGGCATCCCAGTGAAAGACATGGTGCATGCCAAAGAATATATCAAGAGTAGAAATGTGACCTTGATTGGGCCAAATTGCCCAGGTGTTATCACTCCAGGCGAGGCTAAAGTAGGTATCATGCCAGGCTTCGTTTTCAAAAAGGGAAGAATTGGCTTAGTTTCAAAATCAGGTACTTTAACGTATGAAGCAGCAGACCAATTGGTGAAAGCAGGTTTAGGTATTTCAACTGCCATCGGAATTGGTGGTGATCCAATCATCGGAACGCCTACAAAAGAGGCCGTTGAGCTTTTGATGAACGATCCTGAAACTGACGCTATTGTAATGATTGGCGAGATTGGTGGGAACTATGAAGCTTTAGCGGCTGAATACATTAAGTCTACTGGAAATAGAAAGCCAGTTGTTGGATTTATAGCTGGCCAAACAGCACCTCCAGGCAGAAGAATGGGCCATGCGGGTGCCATCATTGGTGGAGCAGAAGACACGGCTGAGGCTAAAATGAAAATTATGGCTGATTGCGGAATCGTAGTTGTGAGTTCTCCAGCTGATATTGGAGCTACTATGGCTAACCTTTTAAAAGGATAAGCATTTTCGCAATTCAATTTGCATGTTTACAAAAGAGGCCTTCCAAGTTTAAACTTAGAAGGCCTCTTTTTTATGGAAATTTGTGATTTCTTGAAAGTCCAATTAAATTGAAATCGGCTTTGGCTCCTCAAACCAAATAGTGCTATCATTT
>JBLIKG010000234.1:0-4182 GCA_047636255.1 Roseivirga sp.
CGTACAAAATGGAGCCATCGATGAAGCTGATATCGTTAAATCATTCAACATGATCTCTATGGCGAATGATGCCAATTATTTACCCTATTCTTTTTTAGGGAAGGATAGTTTTAGAGAGATTTTTGGGCAACCTGCTCGATGGATGGCTTTTTTAGCGTTGTTAATCGGTTTTGCCATAAAGCTTCCTGCATTCCCTTTCCATACTTGGTTGCCCGATGCTCACGTGGAGGCACCAACGCCAGTTTCTGTGGTATTAGCTGGGATTCTCTTGAAAATTGGAGGGTATGGAATCATCAGAACCGCCTTTAGTTTCTTTCCTGATTCTGCTTACCATTATTCTTGGCTAATAGGATTCTTCGGCTTGTTCTCGATTTTATATGGCGCCATGAATGCATTAGCACAGAAAGATTTAAAGAAATTGATCGCTTATAGCTCTGTTTCCCATATGGGTTTTGTGCTTTTAGGCTTGGCAGCCATGACCGTTGAAGGGGTGACAGGGGCAATTTATCAGATGTTCTCTCACGGCTTAATTTCAAGTATGCTCTTCCTTATCGCTGGAGTTATCTATGACCGAACCCATGATAGAGGAATAGAAAACTATGGCGGTTTAGCACAGCAGATGCCAAAATATACGGTGATGGTGACTATCGCATTTTTTGCATCATTAGGTCTTCCAGGATTTTCTGGTTTTATAGCTGAGTTAATGGTGTTCATCGGAGCATTTAAATCATATGGTGTAATTGGCGCCATTCCATATTGGATGCCGATTGTGGCAACTTTAGGATTGGTATTAGGAGCAGGTTATTATTTATGGACACTTCAGCGCATGTTTTTTGGACAGTTTTGGGTCAAAGACAAAGCTTGGAAAGAAAACTTAACTGATTTAAACCTTAGGGAATACATCATGCTAATTCCATTGGTGGTGCTCATTCTGTGGTTTGGGATTTACCCTGCTACATTGCTCAACTTGATTGGAAATTCAGTAGAAGGCTTTACTCAACTCTTAAGTCAATCCATTCAGAAATGATTTTGGCTCAATCCAATATTTTAGAAGGACTTAAAGATCAGCTAGAGCAGTTAACTGCTGATATATTTTGGTTGGCTCCTGAAGTTACTTTGGTCATTACACTTGTGCTCCTTCTGATCTATGATCTTATTTTTAAGCAGAATAAGTCAGTAGGGATTGTGGCTATAGCTGTAGCGGGACTTGGGTTTTCTACACTGTTGTTGCTCTCTAACTGGAGTGAGTTATTAGTCACAAACCGGTTGATGGGAGGCCTGTTAAGGCTGGATCAAGGGGCGGTATTCTTTAAACTTCTTTTTGTTGGGGGTGCTTTGCTATCTATTATAATGATGCAAAGACATCGGAAAAGGGATTTTTTCTTTAATTCATCCGAGCCTTTAATCTTAGTTTTCGGTCTATTGTTGGGTGTTTTCCTCATGACCATGGCGGCTAATCTACTTATGGTCTACGTTTCTGTAGAATTGGTATCCATCTGTTCTTACTTGTTAGTGGGTCTATATAAAAAGAAATCCAATTCCGAAGCTGCCATCAAGTATTTGCTCTTTGGAGCAGTTGCTTCGGCCGTCATGATTTATGGAATGAGCTGGCTCTATGGTTTTACAGGTACGCTTGATTTTACTTCGATTCAATTTGTAAACGGTCTTTATTTAGTGCCTTTGTTGCCACTGTCCATAGCTTTGGTGATGACCATGGCAGGGTTTGTATTTAAACTAGGGGCCTTTCCTTTTCATATTTGGTCTCCCGATGTTTACGAAGCCACTCCAACTCCCTTCGTTGCGCTGCTTTCTGCATTGCCAAAACTGGCGGGATTGACTTTGATTTTTAGATTCGTACAAGTGCTCGATCTTGATTTCGCTAATTGGCAATTATGGTTGGGTATGATTGCCATTGCCAGTATGACCATCGGTAACTTTTCTGCCCTATGGCAAAAAGATGCAAAGCGAATGTTGGCTTATTCTTCCATCGCTCAAGCAGGATTTCTGCTCGTTGGTTTAATTGCTTTTTCAGAAAGTGGTGAAACCGCAGCATTGTTTTACGGGGTAATTTATTTAGTGATGAACTTTGCGGTCTTCTTCCTTATCCAACTTTTTGAAAATAAGGAAGGAAGAATCCCTTTTGATAATTTCAGAGGAAAAGGTAGTTCAGAACCTTGGATTGGAGCCTTATTGCTCATTGTGATGATTTCACTAGCAGGCCTGCCACCTACTGCTGGCTTTAACGGAAAATTATTTGTTTTCTCGGCATTATGGGAAAGTTGGAACTCTAATGGCCAAGATATTTTACTCTGGGTATTCATCTTTGGGCTGCTCAATACAGTGGTTTCTCTCTTCTATTACTTGAAGATTCCCTTCTTTATGTTCTTCAAAAAACCAATCGAAGAATTATCTCTTAATAATAAATTACAAATAGACAGAATTTGGGGCACTATATTGGTTTGCCCTCTGTTAATTTGGTTCTTTAAATCAGATGGGTTGTTGAACCTTCTTAATAGTATTAACTTTGTTTTTTGAAGCGAATAGATGAGCGAGCAGATTAAACACGAATGCGGAATTGCGAAAATCCGCCTTCGCAAACCATTACAGTTTTATATTGATAAGTATGGTACTCCCGCTTATGCGATAAATAAGCTCTACATCATGATGCAAAAGCAAGCCAACCGCGGTCAAGATGGGGTGGGTGTAGCAAATATCAAGATAGGAGTAGAGCCTGGAACAAGGTATATCAGTCGCTACAGAACCATTAAACCACAGCCTATCACAGATATTTTTGGGAAAATTGGACGCAAATTCGATAAGGCCAAGAAGAAGCCGGATTATGATCCTAAAGATGCCCAATGGTTGAAAGACAATATGGGTTTTACTGGTGAGCTCTGGATGGGACATCTTCGTTATGGCACCCACGGTAAAAATAGCATCGAGAGCTGCCATCCTTTTTTAAGGCAAAATAACTGGAGAAGTAGAAACCTAGTATTAGCAGGAAACTTCAACATGACTAACGTGGACGAACTTTTCGATCTGCTTTTAAGTCTTGGCCAGCATCCAAAAGAAAAGACAGATACTGTGACGGTAATGGAAAAAATCGGTCACTTTATCGATGAAGAGAACCAACGCGTTTTCGATAAGTACAAGAACAAAAAGAGCAACGAAGAAATTACCCACATCATTGAAGATGAAATGAATATTCAGCGTGTGCTGAAGCGTTCTTTCAAAGATTTTGATGGTGGATATGCGATGGTGGGCTTGTTAGGTCACGGGGCCTCGTTTGTAGTGCGCGATCCTAATGGAATCCGTCCGGCCTTCAAATACATTGATGATGAAGTAATTGTAGTGGCGTCAGAAAAGCAGGCAATTAAAGCGGCTTTCAACGTGAATTACTCTGATATTACAGAAGTTGAGCCAGGTCATGCGCTTATCGTAGACAAGGCAGGCGAGTGGCAAGAAGTGCCAATTATGAAAAAGGGTGAGCTCAAGGCATGTTCATTCGAAAGAATTTATTTCTCCAAAGGCACCGACCCAGATATTTATCAAGAAAGGAAAGAGCTCGGTAGATTACTTATTCCACAAATATTAAAGGCCGTTAACTTCGATCTTAAAAACACGGTTTTCTCTTACATTCCAAATACTGCTGAAATTTCATTTTTAGGAATGATGCGCGGATTGGATGAATACCTTTTGGAAAAAAGGAAGGATGTGATCATTCATGGTCAACCAGATATTGATGGGGTGGAGGAGTTATTGAGTTTTCAACCACGAGTCGAAAAACTCGTGATCAAAGATGCGAAGCTCCGTACTTTCATTGCCGATGATGAAACGCGAGATGAATTGGTGGCTAGTGTTTATGATACCACTTATGAAGTGATTCGTAAGGGCATTGATACCCTTGTGGTAATTGACGACTCTATTGTTCGTGGAACCACTTTAGAAAAAAGCATTTTGAAAATGCTTGATATGCTTGAGCCGAAGAAGATCGTAATTGTTTCTTCAGCGCCTCAAATTAGATACCCTGATTGCTATGGTATCGATATGTCTAAAGTGAAAGAATTTGTTGCTTTCAGGGCCTTACTTAAACTGTTGAAAGAAAAGTATGGAGAGAATGATCAAGACGAATTAGAAAATACTTATCATAAAATTCTAGCCAACATAAATGCCCCAGAGCAA
>JBLIKG010000235.1:0-4176 GCA_047636255.1 Roseivirga sp.
TTTTTGTTCCGTACTCACTTTGAGTTTGAAAAGGTCAGTTCTTAATTTTCCGATTTCATCGATCACTTTATCTACCGCTTTGGCATCATAGCTTTCAGATGTGGTCAAGGTTTTTAATCTTGCTTCCTTTTCCGCTACTTGGTTCTTAAGGGGTAAAGCAGATTTTTCCGCTGCGATATGGAAGCCTTTCAACTGTTCTTGTTGTGCTTCTGTCAAGTTCGGAATCATTGGGCCGTTAGGTCCTCTTTCGCCCATTTCATGTTCACCTCCTTTGGCCATTTCTTTCCTTGGTGGTCTTGGTTCTTCTCTATCGCTTCTGTTTTGAGCAATGACATTTACACTTGTTAGTAATAATGCTGCTGCTGCTAATATTCCTAACCATTTTGATCTTTGAGTTTTCATAATTCCTTTATTTAAATTTTATGTTCTGAATGCTTAGATGTCCATCCTTTCGAAATACTTGCGCGCGTTTTTGTTAAAGACTGTTAAAGACTGTTACATCGATTCCAGAAATAAAAAGGTCAAGACGTTCAATCGGTCTTGGCATTTATTATCTTAGAAGCTTATGAAGGAAATAAAGAAAATTGAGCTCAGACAGCTAGAAATAAGCGATTTTCAGAACCTAAGCCTTTCTATGAAGGCGGCTTACGAAAACTGGTCGGCTGGCTGGTGGGATGAGAGCCATATTCAGAAACTGATTGATATTTTTCCTGAAGGTCAGTTGGTGATTGTGGCAGATGATGAAATAGCTGGCTGTGCCTTGAGTTTAATTGTTGACTACGATAAGTTTGGAGATAATCATACTTACAAGAAGATTACTGGGGACTATAGTTTTTCTACCCATGATCCAGAAGGAGATGTGTTATATGGAATTGAGGTTTTTATAAAGCCAGATTTCAGAGGGCTTCGATTAGGCCGAAGACTCTATGATGCCAGAAAGGAACTTTGTGAAAACTTGAATCTTGAAGCGGTAGTTTTTGGAGGAAGAATTCCCAACTATCATAAATATTCTAGCGAACTCACCCCGCGCCAATACATTGATAAGGTAAAGCAAAAGGAATTATACGATCCTACCTTAACCTTTCAGTTGAGTAATGACTTCCATGTAAATAAGGTGCTCAAAGGCTATATGCCTGGAGATGGAGAATCCAAGGATTACGCAATACTTTTAGAATGGAATAACATCTATTATGTAGAAGCTGAACCTGCCCTCAGTGATCAAAAAACTGTTGTGCGTTTAGGCTTGATTCAGTGGCAAATGAGGCCTTACAATGGAATCGATGAACTCTTTGAGCAAGTTGAATTCTTTGTCGATGCGGTTTCTGGATATAAAAGTGATTTTGCGCTTTTCCCCGAGTTCTTCAACGCGCCATTAATGGCAAAGTATAATCACCTTTCTGAAGCGCAGGCCATTCGTAAACTCGCAGAATCTACAGAAGAAATTAGAGAGCGCTTTTCAAAACTAGCAATTAGTTACAATGTGAATATCATTACAGGGAGCATGCCTAAAATGGAAGGCGAAAAACTCTTTAATGTGGGCTTTTTATGCAGAAGAGATGGTACTTATGAAGAGTATGTGAAAATGCATGTTACTCCTGATGAAGCCAAATATTGGGGTTTAACAGGTGGCGATACAATCAAGGTTTACGAAACAGACTGCGGACCCATTGGCGTTTTGATTTGCTATGATGTTGAGTTCCCAGAATTGCCTAGAATTTTGGCCAAAGATGGAATGAACATCCTTTTTGTTCCATTCTTAACGGATACTCAAAATGGCTATTCAAGAGTAAGGTATTGCGCTCGGGCAAGGGCAATTGAGAATGAATGTTATGTGGCCATTGCCGGTTCGGTGGGTAACCTTCCAAAAGTGGAAAACATGGATATTCAATTTGCTCAATCCGTGGTTTTCACCCCTTGTGATTTTGCTTTTCCAACAACAGGGATTAAAGCAGAAGCTACCGCAAACACAGAGATGATTTTGGTTGCCGATGTCGATTTGGATTTACTTTGGACACTTCACAATAAGGGAGCTGTTCGAAACCTTAAGGACAGAAGAACTGATGTTTACGATATTCAATTAAAAAAATAACTATTGTTGAAAGCACCTTTTATAATCAGCGGTAAGCAAGTTTTACCAGGAGAAGAGGCAACCATCAGTGTAAATATTGCGCGGCTGCCTTCACATTCACCAATCGATTTGAATATTATTGTGGCCCGCTCAGAAATTGACGGGCCTACTTTACTGTTAAGTGGAGGGATGCATGGTGACGAGGTAAATGGAATTGAGATTGTGCGTAGAATTATTGAGAAGGACCAGCACAAGCCCAAGATTGGTACAGTAATTTGTATTCCGATTATCAACATGTATGGCTTTATTCATTTCAGCCGATATGTGCCAGATGGTAAGGATGTGAATAGATCTTTTCCAGGGAATAAAAATGGGTCTTTGGCGGCTCGTGTTGCGCACTACCTAACGAATAATATTATTCCTAAGATTGATATCGGATTGGATTTCCATACGGGCGGTGCAGACAGAACTAACTTTCCTCAAATTCGCGGGGTGATGAAAGAGGCAAGGAATAAACAAATTGCCGAGATTTTTCAACCTTCCTTTATCCTCAATAGCCCATTCAGACCAAAGTCCATGCGGCAAACGGCTGCCAAAATGGGCAACCAAATTTTGGTTTATGAAGGTGGTGAGTCTGCCCGTTTCGATGAATTTGCCATTCAACAAGGGATCAATGGTGCGCTTCGAGTAATGAAACATTTAGGTATGCGCGAAAGAGCTCCTGAGGCGCCACACATTACCCAAGTAATCAATAATTCTTCATGGGTAAGGGCCAAGTCATCGGGCGTTTTTCTTACAGCCGTTCAATGTGGAGTCCATGTCGAAAAGAATCAAATCATTGGTCATATCAACGATCCATTTGGGGGTACCAAATTGAAAATAAAAAGCCCCGCAACAGGCTTTATCATTGGCCTAAATAATAATCCTATCGTACACCAAGGGGATGCTTTAATGCACATTGGAGTAAAGAAATAGTTAGACGAGCAATAAGTCCGAAAATGGAAAAGGAAGTGAAATCGTGGGAACAACTGGCGGAGCTGATTTCTTCGTCAAACCAAGAGGGGATTCATGACTACATGGATGAAAACAGGTCGGAAGACATTGTCCATGCCTTTAGCCATTTAAATAGGGTAGCACAATCTGAATTAATGGAGCTGATGTCTCCAGAGGACAGTGCCAGCTTAATTGAACAAATCCCTCAGTCACAAGCGGTCCAGTTAATTGAAGACGCTGAAACGGAAACTGCAGCTTCTATTTTAAATCAGCTGTACTCCGATGAGCAGGTAGACATTATTTCGGAGCTAGATGATGACGATGCGGATGCCATTCTGAAAGAAATGCACCCTAGGGAGGCAGAGAATGTAAGAAGGCTGATCCACTATGATTTTGATTGTGCAGGTGGGGTAATGATTACCGAATACTTGGCATTTGAGTGTACCGAAACTGTAGGACAGATCACCAAGAAGCTTCGTGATAATGCAGCGGAGTACGAGGATTACAATGTGCAGTATATCTATGTCATCGATAAGGGTAAATTTGTTGGGGTGCTGCAAATGCGCCATTTGTTACTTTCTAAAACCAATGTCCTGCTCTCGGATATTGTGATTAAAAATGCCCTTACGGTTTTAGATACCACACACCTTTCAGAACTGATCAGCTTTTTCGATAAATACGATTTTTACGGAGTGCCCGTAGTGAATGAGCAGAACGAGCTTTTGGGCTTGGTCATGAGAAAGCATGTAAGGGAAGCTGAGAGCGATCGTTCGAACAATGAGTTACTTGAAACCCAAGGTATCGTGGGTGGTGAAGAGCTCAGGACCATGCCTGTTTGGTTGCGTTCAAAAAGAAGGCTTTCATGGCTGAGCGTGAACATTCTATTGAATATTCTGGCCGCGAGTATCATTGCTTTCTATCAAGACACACTGCAGGAAGTGATTGCATTGGCAGTTTTCTTACCCGTAATTTCAGATATGAGTGGCTGTTCGGGAAATCAGGCCGTAGCTGTGAGTTTAAGAGAGCTTTCTCTTGGGGTGGTAAAACCTTATGAATTGGCAAGGGTACTGTTTCAAGAAGTCAAAGTAGGCCTGATCAACGGAGTTGTATTAGGC
>JBLIKG010000236.1:0-4169 GCA_047636255.1 Roseivirga sp.
TTTGTTGTCGCTGTTAATTGTTTCATCCAAGAATATTTTATTCATAGTAGAAGAGAAGTATAAATCAAGTTCTTCAATTTTGCTATGCTGTTGAGCTTCAAAAATTATATTTTCTATCAAATCTTTTATGGGTTGTTCCAGCGAATTAAGATTCGTAATTGTTGCGTCATTACCATCTGAATTAGAGGGTCGAGTGCTTTGGTTTTTATATTGGAGATATTGATTTAGATGTTTATCGAAAGAATCGTTGATAGTTTCATTCTTATAAAGCTCAATGACCTTATTCCTAAAACTCCATGAGTCTTTAAAAGAGCTTTCCTCTAACCTAAGTTGAGCAGCAATAAAATTCAGGTCGGTTGACGTTTGCTTCGATAATTCAAAATAGTTATCCAAAAGAAGCTCTTGTGTTAAGTCTTCTTTTTCAGTACAAGAGTAAGGTAATAATACTGTGATCAATAAGATACAGATCAGGTTTTTAAGTGTTTTAATATTGATTTAAAGTTAGTTTTATGAATATAAGAAATAGTTAACAAATAACTAAATGTAGTTAAATATTTATTTAGTATAAATTGGATGACTAAAATTATGTAAGAGATTGAAAATTTGAATGGGAAGGCTCAGTTTAAAGGGTTATTACTTTTTTGTTCCCAATAATTGAGAAATCTGCTAAATAAAAACAACCGCCTTTTTTAGATTCCATTTGTATATTGGGCTTTAATCTAAATAAAGAAACGCTTTCATGCGCGAGGCAGCTTTCGTAAAGCAAAATGTGAAGAAATGGGAACAATTTGAGGAGCTGCTTCAAGGCACTTCTACCGATCCCGACAAATTATCGGATTTATTTATTCAAGTAACCGATGATTTGGCTTTCGCGAATACGCAATATCCTGACAGCAGAACCTATGCTTATTTGAATGGATTAGCCTCTAAAATCCATGCGCAGATTTATAAGAACAAGAATGAAGACCGGAAGCGCTTTGTGTATTTCTGGAAAACAGAAGTGCCTTTAGTAGTTCGAAAATCGCATACCAAATTGCTTTACGCTTTTATCATTTTTGCGGTGTCAGTGATTATCGGAATCGTATCTCAAAATATGGAAACTGATTTCGTCCGAATTATTCTCGGAGATAATTATGTGAACATGACCTTGGAGAATATTGAAAAGGGAGATGTTTTGGCGGTTTATGGGCGAGGAGGCCAAATGGATACTTTTTTTGCAATCACCTTCAATAATGTGAAAGTCTCGTTTTTTGCATTTGCAGCTGGGCTTTTGGTTTCGCTAGGTACTGGTTACCTGCTTTTCCAAAACGGTGTTATGGTAGGATGCTTTTTTACCTTTTTAGGTCAGCAAGGTTATTTAAATGAGGCATTTAAAGTAGTGATGCTTCATGGTACACTTGAACTTTCGGCCATCGTACTCGCAGGAGGAGCGGGCTTCGTAATGGGCAATAGCATTTTATTTCCAGGTACTTATTCCAGAATGGCCTCATTTAAACGTGGGGCGATTGAAGGTTTGAAAATTGTAATGGGATTAATGCCAGTCTTTATTTTGGCTGGGTTTATCGAAGGTTTCTTTACTCGTTTCACTAATATGCCAATTGCAATTAGTCTTTTCGTAATCACTGGTTCTGCAGCCTTTATTATTTACTACTACATTTTACATCCAATCAAAGTAGCCAATGCCCACAAAAAGAATATTCCAAGTTCGTAAAGCCAGAAACTTTAGCGAGAAGCTAGAAGGGACTTTTGATTTTATCAGAGTAACGGCCAAGCCATTATTCAAGAGCCTTTTCTTTTTCACGAGCCCATTTGTGCTGGTAGGTACGTTCCTGTTCTCTAATCTATTCTCATCCTTCATGTCAATCACTCAGAGTACGGAATCTGGTGTTGATCCTGATTTGAGTAGTATTATGAGCATTGGCGTTTCAGCCATAGGCTTTCTTTTTTTAATGATTTTCGCTGGCACCATGGTGATTTCGGTCATTTATGCCAACATCCGATTGTATGATTTGAATCAGAATGCTGATTATTCAACTAATGAGGTTTGGGAGAAAACGAAAAAAATGTACTGGCCGATTTTCGCTTCTACCTTTTTATATAGCATCGTTTTTTTCGTGGCATATATAGTAATCATGATTCCAGCCAGTTTAATTCTATCCTTTTTATCGATTTTACTCATCCCTGTTATCTATCTGGTTTTCGCCTTTTTCTTGGTGCTCATGTTTATGGCACTTCCTTCACAGATTTTTGGCCGAAAAAGTATTGGAAATGCTATTTCGCACAGTTTTAAATTATTGAAGGGCAATTGGTGGTCAAGTTTAGGTTTACTCATTCTGCTGATGATGATTTACAATGTAGTTGGTGTGGTTTTTAGCCTTCCTTTTTATGTGGGTATAATTTTCAACATGGTAAGTGCCATGGATGTAGACCTGATGCAAGAAACTCCGATGTACATGGTACTGCTCAATTATCTTTTCGGAGCAATTTTGTTGATAGGTACTTTTATCACCTACTCCGTACCAATTGTTGGAATGACTTTGCAGTATTTCAATCTTTCTGAAATCAAAGAAGCTACTTCGTTGATTGAAAGGATTGATTCATTTGGCGAAGCAGAACCAGAGGAGGAAGAGCATTATTAAAACCCTCATCACCATATTGTTCGTTTTGTTTTCTTTCAATGGCTTGATGGCTCAAACTGCTGTGCCAGTGCCTACGGATTCTACTGTGATAAGACAGTTTGATGAAGCAAAAATCGCTGAATTGAAAGCAAGCGAAGACTTCGATTATGTGCAAGGAAAAGAAGAAGTTCCATCGATTTTGCAGCGTATTTGGGATTTTATTCTCGGATTTATAAGTCGGCTTTTTAATGCTGCCACCAATACCCCTTTCGGCAAAGTAGTGCTTTACATTGCTCTGTTCGTCCTTTTGATCGTTGCCATTATCAAACTTTTGAACATCAATGTCCGAGATGTTTTCTATTCTAATACAGATAAAAAGACCTTGGATTTTGAGTTTTTGGAAGATAATATCAACGAACTCAATTTGGATGAATTACTCCAAAATGCCCTTGATAAAAGCGACTATCGTTTGGCCGTGAGATTGGTCTATTTAAAGACTTTAAAAGGGCTTAACGAGGCTCATGTGGTAGAATGGGAATCTGGTAAAACAAACTATGAGTACTTATATGAGCTAAAGCAAGAGGGGATCAAGGCTTCCTTTCGTGATTTATGCTATTATTTTGATTATGCCTGGTATGGCGATTTCGAAGTGAAACAAAGTCATTTTGAAAAGGCTTCGGCCAACTCAATAGACATTCTCTCAAGGATGGAAAGCGGAGGGGCGGCAGCATGAAGGGCGAACGAAAATATTACGTCATTATCTTTTCCATCTTTTTGATTCTGTTCCTAATTCAACAAAGCCAAAAGGAACCTACCAATTACGATCATACCTATTCGCACCGAGATAAAAACCCTTATGGTGGTTATGTGCTCAAAACCTTATTGCCCGAATTTTTTGGTGATAATGAGGTGCAAAGCCTCAATCTTACACTATATGAATTAGAAGATCAATTCAAATTTGATAGCAACCTTATTTTAATTGCCGACCAAATTAATTTAAGCGATGAAGATACAGATGTGCTCCTTGATGGTGTCAGTTTGGGCATGACCGCTTTTGTTTCTGCCAATGTCATTGGAGGCAAACTTGCAGATACTTTGAAGTTTTTCACAGCTCGAAACGAGATTGAGTATGTAGCATCTGGCAATAAAGATACCTCAAGCGTCAGTTTAGTTCACCCATCATTGGCGGGTAACGACTTTCGTTTTAAGCGAGATGCGATTGCTTACTATTTTGATGATTTAGATAGCCTCGATCATAAAGTTTTGGCTAATAATGCTGAGGGAAAACCTGTGGCCATTACGGTAAAATGGGGTGCAGGAAAAATAGTTTTATGCACGACACCATTGGCTTTCACTAATAACTATTTCTTCTTCGAAGAAAACAGCCGATTTGCCTCTGCGCTGATGAGTGAGTTGCCATCACAGTCAACTATCTGGACGGAGTATTATCAGTTAGGAAGGCTTCAATTTGGTTCTCCATTAAGCATAATTATGAAAACCTCTGCCCTGCGCTTGGCTTATACCATTACCTTAGTCAGTCTGGCGCTTTTT
>JBLIKG010000237.1:0-4143 GCA_047636255.1 Roseivirga sp.
AAAGGGCTGCCCCTTATCCGAAAAAAGTATTGCTTTTTAGCCCTCATCCCGATGACGATGTTATTTCAATGGGAGGCACATTAATCCGTTTAGTAGACCATGGGCATGATGTACATGTAGCTTACCAGACTTCAGGAAACATAGCTGTTTTCGATGATGAGGTGGTAAGGTTTGTTGACTTCTCCATAGACTTAAATGAGACCTTCAATTTTGAAAATGAAGCGATGGAACAATTGTATAAAACCATACGAAACTTCATGCTCAACAAAGATCCTGGGCAAGTAGATTCGCCTGAAGTACAACAAATCAAAACATTGATCAGGAGAGGAGAAGCCAAAGCGGGCTGCAGGTATTGTGGTATTGCAGATGAAAATGCCCACTTCATGGAGCTGCCCTTTTACGAGACAGGCCGAATAAGAAAGAAGCCATTGGGGGAAGAAGATATTCAGATGACCGTAGACTTGATTTCCAACATAAAGCCACATCAGATTTATGCAGCTGGAGATCTTTCCGATCCGCATGGTACACACAGGGTTTGTTTAAACGCCATAATGGAAGCGGTGAATAGGCTTAAACATGAACCATGGATGCAGGATTGTAGAGTTTGGCTTTATAGGGGTGCATGGCAAGAATGGGATATCAACGAAATTGAAATGGCAGTTCCTTTAAGTCCGGAAGAATTATTAAGAAAGAGGCGAGCGATATTCAAACATCAATCGCAAAAGGACAGACCTTTATTTCCGGGGCACGACTCCAGAGAGTTTTGGCAGAGGGCAGAAGATAGAAACCGAACCACGGCTAAAAATTATGATGCACTTGGCCTAGCCGAGTATGAAGCGATAGAGGCCTTTGTTGAATGGAAATTTACGGAGTAGTAAGTAGGCTCGGAGAACCTGCGACAGGAAAGAGGCAGTCACCCTGAGCTTGTCTCAGGGTCTGCAATTGTTTGCAGAACGGTCACAGATCCTCTGCCAAGAAATAAAAAGAAGCGCATATTCTTATTTGCTATATCGCGTAATGAAATTTCAGATCATTCGATTATCTCAATTCAGAAAGGCTTTTGGTTCTCAAGAAATCCTCAATATTCCTGATCTCACTTTTGAAAAAGGCATCCATTGTTTAAAAGTCTACGAGTATTTTGAATTCATTAGGTAAACCTGTTTCAAAGGTCATTTCCTTTTTAGAGTAGGGGTGAAGAATGGTCAAGGTTGCGGCATGAAGAGCCAAACGCCCTTTGGCTTTTGGATCTTTGCCATACATTTTATCACCTACAATTGGACAGCCAATATCGGCCATAAGTACACGGATTTGGTTTTTCCGTCCAGTGAACAATTCAATTTCCAATAAGCTAAACCGTCCAGTGGTCTTAACTACTTTGTAACCTGTTTTAGCAAACTTTCCCTTATTGGGGTCTTGAACAGAATACATCCTGTGCATGGCATTTTCCATTAAGTAAGAGGTGATTTCACCTTCGGTTTCTGGAGGTTTTCCAAGCACTACGGCATAGTACTTCTTCTTGAATTGGCCCCATTCTTCTTGCAAATAGGCCTTTGCGTTTTCATTTCTTGCGAAGACTAAAACGCCAGAAGTATCTCTATCCAGCCTATGCACAATAAAAATTCGCTCGCGGGATTTTGGATTACCCTTTTGCACATAGTTATTGAGAAAATAGTGAGCGGTTTTGTCTTTGACTTTATCGTTGCTAATGGTCAAAAGGCCTTCTGATAATATTTTTGAATTTTAGGCAATTACAAAGATGGATTTTAGCGATATCCGTTCCAATAAGGAGAAGAGGAAGTCCTTAGTTTAGTTGTGTGATGAGCATCCTTCGACCGCATACTTTTAACATGAAGTCCATTCGTATCTATAATTTACCGATTACCCCCCCCTTTATACCTTGCATGTATTTATAGTGTTTTGCTGTATGATGTAAACAGTAGATATCAACTTTATTTTTATAACTTTAATCAAATAATATATAAGTTAAAATGTTAACTATAAATCTTTTTTTATGATAAAAAAAGAAAATTTAATACTGATTGACGTTAGTCCAAGAAAGTTGGTGAAGTACTTAGCTATTATTTTGTTAATCTTTTCTTTCAATAAGGAGGTCAAGTCTACAAGTATGGAGAGGTTTGAAAATTACGATGAGTTGGCAATTGACTTGCCAGTTCAATTAGTTCAATTTCATGTAATGAAGTCAGATTTTATACTTTGTTGGCATGCACTTGGGACTTATCTGGGTTATAAAAAAGTATGCGACTATACAGGTAATGCGGCTGATTGGTGTGATTGTGATGACGAAATTCAGCCGGGCTCTAATTGCACAGGTAACAATTTAGATTAATCAGTTCCTTTTTGAGTATTTCTCGTTTTGAAATTAAATCAGTGCATATGAACAGATTCTCATTCGCTATTTTATTATCCATTTTATGCTTTGGTTGTTCCAGTAAATCAGCGGTGTTGGAGGATTTAGATGGGATTCCTGTGATTCCAGTTGGATCAAATGTTAAGGATGAAGTCTATTTATCCGACTTTACTGAAACATCTAGCATGCTTGCGCTCGAGACCTCTGAGGAATCAATCATTGCGTTTATTGATAAACTAGACTATTATGGCGAGAGATATTTTATATTGAGTCAGCAACAAAATTCAATATTCATTTTTGGTGAAGAAGGTCAATTTCTATTGAAAATCTCTAAACAAGGCGAAGGACCTGAAGAGTATAGGCGAATCAATGATTTTACAATCGACAAGGAGCGAAAGCAAGTCATAATTTATGACAGAAGGAATTTATCATTGTTAAGGTTTAGCTTTGAAGGAGAGTTTATTGAGAAAAGTTTAGTTGGGTTGTTTGCCAAAGATATTCTATCACTGCCAGATTCTACCATTCTGTTTTTTGAGGATGAAGATGATCCATCTGTAAATGGAGAAGCTGGTTACAAACTGATCAAAAGGGACTTCAATGGACGGATTCTGGATAAGTTCATTAGGGTTGAAGAAAGATTTAAGAATGACAATGCAGATCATTTAACTAACAACTTTTTCACTTACGAGGATAAATTGTCATACATGGGAAGGCTGAATGATACGTTATTTAATATTTCAGAAGTTGGCCTCACGCCAAAATATATATTCGACATCGGAGAAAAGTTTAGACAAAGGAAATCAGACATTATAAGTATCGATCGGGAATATCTTAATCCGAGATTCATCAGTGGAGATCTACTTTTATTTCCTCAAGGCTTTATGGAGAACGAGAAAGCAGTTATTGTATTCTACTCGAAAGACTTTCAAAGAGTAACATTCCTATTCTATTTTAAGGATAGCGGTAAGTATTTTGAAACCGATTTAGCATTTAATGACCTGATGGGTGGGAGAATTTCATTCGCTCCACCTTTGGCTGCTACCAAAGATGAATTCATTCTAGCAGTTTATCCACAGCAAATTTATGAAACTATTAGGTATTATAAACAACAGGGTAGTAGTGACAGCGCTAAAGAGATAGTAAATGAGTTAGAAGATTTGGTATCAGATATTTTACCGGAAGATAACCCGATAATAATGAAGGTGAAGTTCAAAAGCCCTGAATTTAACTAAACGTAATTCTACAGTCATCTATGTTTTAATAAGACCTGAACTTTATAGAATTAGCAACTTCTACATAGTTCATCAATTAAAGCAACACTTATCATACTATTTTTAGTCGCCAATCACGGTCTTAAAAGCATTAGGTAAACCCGTTTCAAAGGTCATTTCCTTTTTAGAATAGGGGTGAAGAATAGTTAAGCTGGCAGCATGTAGTGCAAGGCGACCTTTGGATTTTGGATCTTTGCCATACATTTTGTCACCTACAATTGGGCAGCCAATATCGGCCATATGTACACGGATTTGGTTTTTCCGACCAGTGAACAATTCAATTTCCAATAAGCTAAACCGTCCAGTGGTCTTAACTACTTTGTAACCTGTTTTAGCAAACTTTCCCTTATTGGGGTCTTGTACAGAATACATCCTGTGCATGGCATTTTCCATTAAGTAAGAGGTGATTTCACCTTCGGTTTCTGGAGGTTTTCCAAGCACTACGGCATAGTACTTCTTCTTGAATTGGCCCCACTCTTCTTGCAAATAGGCCTTTGCGTTTTC
>JBLIKG010000238.1:0-4122 GCA_047636255.1 Roseivirga sp.
AGCAACATTAGATGGAGCTTCCAGTTCAGATCCAGGCGCAAGCTCATTGACTTACACATGGGAGCAAATTTTCGGCCCTACTGAGGTGGGCTTTTCTGATATAGCAACTAATAGCCCTCAGATTGCGGGGCTTGTTACTGGCATTTATCTATTTAATCTCCACATCAGCAATGGTACTTATGAAGACAATGATGAAGTATATGTCTTCGTAAATCAAGAAAGACCAGTTGTAACGAGCATTGAAGAGCAGTTCACCAGTGGTATTGAAGTTTTCCCTAACCCTGTCAATGACATTTTAACTTTGAGATTGGCAAATGAAAACTTAACGATTCATAAGATTATCGATCTACGAGGTGTTGACCAAAACATTAAAATCAATCGTGATGGCCAAAATTATCAACTAGATTTTTCGAGCAGTCAAAAAGGTATGTATTTAATCTTAGTTGAAAAATCTGGTAAGCGTTACTATTTAAAAGTGCTTAAACAGTAAAGTGCAAGCCATGATTTAGCTTTGTTGAATCTTAAGAAAAGTTAGTTGACTGGGGGTGAATAGTCTTTATTTATCTAATATGAGATGGGACAGATTCAAAAATGAGTTCTAAAATTAATCGCTTCGTTTGATCACAAACACCTGAAAGATTAAGTTAGCGTTAGGAGGCACATTAAAAGTACCTTCGCTGCCATATGCTAAACGAGCAGGGATTTTAATAAAACCATTATCACCCTGTTCAAAGAATTTCAACCCCAACTGAAAACCTTCAATTAACTGCAGCCTGTCTAAATCTACCCTAATAGGCTGTTCGGTTCTGAAAGAACTATCTATCTCAATTCCATCCGGCAGGTACGTTGCGTAATGCACAACCATTTTATTCAGCCCAGAGATTGGCACCAAAGACAGCTCTCCCCTCACTTTACTAATGGCAATTCCACCCTCCACATCTGTCCATTGAATTTGGCTAAACTGCTGAAACCTTACTAATTCATAGCCCCTTTCTGGATTTTCATCTTTGATCAGTTCTCCAGCGTCATTCCATTCCTTCACTAAAATCAAAATGCCTTGGCCATTGTATTTTTCCTGTCGCTTTTTACTCCCGTCTTCAAACCAGAAAGTATGCTTTCCTACTTTGGTTCCATCGATCATCCTCCCTTGGTATTTCTTTTCACCGTTTTCGTATCGCTCCAAAGTTTTTTGAGCATACACATCAGCCGACTGAAATAACAAACAAAACCCAAAAGCCACCAGAAATCTCAACATTGCATCAACTCATTTACAGTTTGTAAAGCACCAAGTTAATTGAACTTTCCAACAGGCTCGTAATTCGATGGCTTTTCTAGCACTTTGAACCGCAGTTAGCTAGTACAGAAAGTTGACAAACCAAGGCTGAATAATTCAATGCCTCCTGCAAAAAAGTAATTTAGGTATTCGATTTGAATCAATACATTAGAATATAAAACGCTTGCCATGTATAAACTATTTGCCGCCACATTATTGGCTTCCCTCCTAAGCTGTACTTCTCAAACTGAAATCTTTACGATTGAAGAATTACCCATAACTATCCCAACGAATGGAAATACTTGGATAAAAGGCCTTAACGCGAGACAAGATCGACAACTGATCGACAATGGTGTAAAGGATTGGAACCCTAATGATGGCCCAACTACAACCTATTTTTATACTGAAGCCATTGGTGAAATCAATATTGGCTTGATGGCCAAAGCGGAAAGTACGGTTATGGTAAACGTAACTTTTAATGGCAAAACCAAAAAGATAAAAGTCTTGAGCCCTGAGCTCAACTTGGTTTCAATCGGAAGCTTTACTATTGAGGAACCTAGCTACTATGCTTTAGAGATCAGTGGTATCGATAATACCAACTCCACCATAGACATATCTGAAATTCGCATTGGAGGTGCAGCTACTGAAGGCAAAGTCTATTTCGCTAAAGATGATTTCTACTGGGGACGTAGAGGACCCTCGGTTCATCTTACATACCAAATACCAGAGGCGGCATCTGATGTCCTTTATTTCTATAATGAAATTGAAGTTCCAGAAGGTGAAGATGTTTTAGGTAGTTATTTTATGGCCAATGGATTTGCTGAAGGTTACTTCGGTATTCAAGTAAATGGAGCAGAAGAAAGAAGGGTGCTCTTCTCAGTTTGGAGTCCTTTTAAAACCGATAATCCGAAAGACATTCCCGAAAACCAGAAAATCAAAATGTTAAAGAAGGGCGAAGGGGTTTATACAGGCGAGTTCGGCAACGAGGGTTCCGGAGGGCAGAGTTACCGCAAATACACGTGGAAAGCTGGAACTCGTTACCGCTTCCTTTTAAAAGCGATGCCTACTGGGAATAACAACACGGATTACACCGCTTATTTCTTTGCCCCTGAAATCGGGGAATGGGAATTGATCGCTTCTTTTAGAAGGCCAGAAACGGATACTTATGTAAAAAGGCCTCATTCATTTTTAGAGAATTTTCAAACCGAAACTGGCGACCAAACCAGAAAAGGCATGTACACGAACCAATGGGTTTACGACACCAATGGCCAGTGGCATGAAATGACCACAGCAAAATTTACTGCAGATGCTACCGCAAGAAAAGAGTCTAGAATGGATTACGCTGGAGGGGCTGAAGGGACAGCTTTCTATATGAAGAACTGTGGCTTTTTTAGTGGCTGGACGACCATCGACAGCATGATCGAGCGCCAAGCCTTAGGCAAAGCCCCTGATATTGACTTTAGCTTATTGCCTTAAGGGTTAGGAGTTAGGAGTTAAGGGTTAAGAGGAAATAGTGAACTTCAGGCGTCTCTAATAACCGTCATTGCGAGAAGCAAACTTCGCGGTAGCGGAAGTTTGTGACGCGGCAATCTGTCTGTTCAGAACATCAGCGGTGAGGAACAGACAGATTGCTTCGTCACCTTTCCTTGCTACCGCATGAAAGGCTTCTCGCAATGACGGTAGCAGTTAAAATTCAAGCGGTTGTTCCCTTTTTTGCATTTCATCAATATTTGGTATTTATCGCCAAAGTGATAATCACAATAAAAGCCATTTAAATGGGGAATTAAGCCTCTAGTGCTTATACTGAAGGCTTAACCAACCTGAATTTCAATCTATAAACATGATCATTGACGTTCAAACCCATATCAATAATTACCACGAAGAAAGAGTAGTATCACTTGAAGACTGTCTAAATAAATTGACAGATACAATGAAGGAAAACTCCGTTGATTACTCACTAGTTTTGACCTCTTACAAAGTGAACGAACACAGCCCAAGCACCACACAAGTGGTTGAAGCCATTGCGGATAGAAAAAACTTGGGCGTTGTGGCTGGCATCAGCTATGCGAACTTCGACTATAAGGATGTAATAGTAATTAGTAATTATCTGGAACGCGGACTGATCAAAGGCTTAAAATTTTATCCCGGTTACGAACCTTTTTACCCTAATGACAGTCGGCTGAAAATCTGGTATGCAATGGCTATCGAGTTCGATGTGCCTGTTATGTTTCATTCGGGCGACACCTATGCCCCAAGAGGAAAGGTGAAATATTCCCACCCGTTACATCATGATGATTTAGCAGTTGATTACCCCGAGCTGAAGATTGCGATTTGCCATGTGGGTAATCCATGGATCAGGGATTGCATGGAAGTGGTGTCCAAGAATGACAACGTCTTCGCAGACATTTCCGGATTGGTCTTGGGCGACTTTAATGAGAAATTCGAACGGTTTATGAAGAAAGAGATTGAAGAAATGATCACCTATGCCGGAACCCCCAAGTACCTGTTATACGGTACGGATTGGCCCATTTATAATATGCATTCCTATCTGAAATTTATAGGCCAGATTGATCTACCTGAAGAAAGAAGGAATTGATTCTCTGGGAAAATGCAGCTGAACTTTTTAAGATTGATGTGAGCCAGTTTTAGAACTGAGTACTTTAAATTTAATAAGCCTACAACCTACCTTCTAAAATCACCTATAATACAGAACCACCTTTGTTTCCAGAGGTAAAGCCCTGTAAATAGAAGTGAGTTCTATCTTGGTAACTTTTATAACAAGACTAGGCTGATAGTCATAAGCACTCATTCCGATTAATGAATTGATGAACTCCTTTCGCCTTTCTGAT
>JBLIKG010000239.1:0-4122 GCA_047636255.1 Roseivirga sp.
CATTGATTAGGCTTTGTTGACCAAAAAATCTATTAAATCCAACAAAGGTTTTTTGTATTGTTCACCTTCCTTCATGTCTTTAATCGTGTAAATGCCACTTTCTATTTCTTCGGAACCCACCATAATCACGTATGGGATGTTCTTCTTATCCGCATAACTCATTTGCTTTTTCATCTTAGCCGATTCTGGAAAAACCTCACAATTGATGTCGTTATTTCTTAGTCTATGCGATAAGCCTAAAGCGTGCTTCAAAGAATTTTCGTCAAAATTGGTAATCATCACCTTGGTGCCTTGTAGTTGGTCGGCAGGGAAGAGGTTCAGTTCATCCAGCACATCGTAAATTCGGTCTACTCCAAAAGAAATCCCTACGCCAGAAACACCAGGCAAACCGAAAACCCCAGTAAGGTTATCATAGCGTCCGCCTGCCGAAATAGTACCCATTTGAACTGAAGTTGGTTTTACTTCGTAGATGATGCCGGTGTAATAGGAGAGGCCTCGAGCTAGGGTTAGGTCGAAATGTAATTTATTGTCGGAAGCGCCAAGGCTTTCCATATAGTTCAAGGTAGATTCTAATTCTTCTAAACCTTGAATGCCTACAGCCGATCCAATAAACACTTTTCTCAAGGTTTCTATTTTAGTTCGATTTGGTTCGTCAATATTTAAAATGGCAGTAAGCCTTTCTAAACCTGAAGTTGAGATTCCGATAGTGGTCATTTCCTCCAACATTTTTTCGAGGCCGATTTTATCCAGCTTATCCAACACTACACAAAAGGCATTGAATTGATCTGATGCGCCAATGACTTCGGCTAAACCTTCCAATACTTTTCGGCTGCTGATGGAAACACGGTAATCTTCAAGTTTCAACTTTCTAAAAACCTCGCCCACCATGGCCATAAGCTCCGCTTCGCAAACCAAGGAATCTGTTCCGACAACATCGGCATCACACTGATAAAACTCTCTATAACGCCCTTTCTGTGGGCGATCAGCTCGCCAAACTGGCTGGACCTGATAGCGCTTAAAAGGGAAGGCGATATCGTTTTGGTTCATCACTACAAACCTTGCAAAAGGAACTGTAAGGTCATATTTGAGGCCTTTTTCGGTAATTTTCTTACTCAATTCTTTAGCTCCTGATTCGAAATCAGAGACTTCGGTCTTAGCCAAAAAATCACCTGAATTCAATATTTTGAAAAGCAATTGATCACCTTCATCACCATATTTACCGGTGAGTGTACTCAGGTTTTCCATGGCTGGAGTTTCGATAGGCATAAAGCCGTATTTCTTAAAAACACTTTTAATGGTGTCTAATAAGTAATTTCTTCGGGTCATTTGTTCAGGACCGAAATCTCGTACTCCTTTGGGTAATGAAGGTTTTTGAGCCATTATTTTTGTTTTAACAATAGCAAAACTACTAAACACCGACTGAATCTGATGGCTCTTGAGAAGAATATTGAAATTTTATTTAAACTAGAGTTTAGAAATTCTAATCTAACCCCTATCTTTGCACCTCATTTCGAATCAGTACTGTCATGGCAATAACAAGATTAAAAAGAAAAGCGAGAAGAAATAAGCAGAGATCTTCTGATAGAGTAAATAAGATTAAGCAGTTAACGCTTACTCCGGTAATCGCAAATGTTGATAAGGAAGAATTGAAAGCATTATTTGCTCCTGCTGCTACTGAAGAAGCTCCAAAAGCAAAGAAAGCAAAAGCTGCTAAAGAAGAAGCTGCACCTGCGGTAGAAGCTGAAGCTCCAAAAACTGAAGAAGCAGAAGGTTAATCAACCTTTAAAAATATATTTTAAAGAAAGGATCGTCATTGACGATCTTTTTTTGTGTGCTTATTCCTCATAATTATTTCTTGGTAGTGAGTCGCATAGCAGCTTAGGTTCAGGATTTTTTCTAATTTTAGAAGATTAACCTTAGCACTATGTCGAATACTGAGCGCCCCAAAAGCTCTGAAGAGGGAAAACTCCGAAGATGGGTTTCCAATCTACAATTAGAAAGTTGGCAATTAGAATTGCTGATTACTGGATTCTCCATATTCCTTTTGGCCAGTGGCATATAGGAATACAATACTTTCAATAATAACTTTCAGCAAACAAAACTTGTTAATGGTGCCAATGGGGTCAATCCACTTATTAATGGCTCTATTAAGTTCATTTTAAATACCATTCCCGTAGGGTTGAAGTTTTTCTTGATCAATCTATTGGTTCATTTATTACTTCGTGGGTTCTGGATTGGAATTGTAGGCCTAAGTTCAGTTTCCAGTAAGATTGACTTCGACTCCTTAAATTTTAGAGGGAAATTCAAAAGGTTCATTCCAGAAAATGTAAAGTCTTTAGATGAATTGATCCTGTATTTGGACAAAATTTCGAGTGTTGTTTTTGCCTATACTTTTCTCCTAGTCTTCTCCATTATCTCTGAGGTGATCGTTTTTTCCATTGGTTTAAGTACAATGGGTGTGGCAGTTGTGAATATGATGTCAACAGATTCGTCTAGCTTAGTGGTAGGATTGAGCATCTTTTTGGTTTTGGTTGTCATGTTCTATTTTTTTATGGCGCTTATTTTCTTCCTAGATACACTGCTCTTTAGTTATTTTAAAAAATCGAGGTGGTTCAGCGTTCTGTATTATCCGTTTTATAGATTTTTCTCATTTATCTCCTTTGCGTTCATTTACAGGTCGATTTATTATCACCTAATCACCAATTTCAGGAAGAAGTACATAATTGGCTTTTCGCTGATGCTTCTGGCGATAACTTATTCCTTTAATGAAGCCTCTACAATGGATTTAAATAAGTTTTATCCAGAATACACTGACAAGTCAGAACTTATGATGGCTGAGGTATATTATGATGACATGCGCTCGGAATCTAAGTTCGTGAATACAGCGAGTATACCCTCCAAATTTATTGATAACGGATTCTTAGAATTGTTTATTCGATACAACCCAAATAACAATTCCATTCTAAAATTAAACTGCCCCGATGCTTTTGAAATGGAGTATCAGCCAAGTGTTTTAATTGGTTTTAAGGAAGGAATGAAGGAAGGAATGAAAGCAGACTCGGTCATTGAGGCGATGACCAATAATGAGGAGTACGATAAGAGGCTTTTAGCTTCCATCGAATGTCAAACCTCAATGTTTGAAGTCTATATAGATGGTCAGCTTCAATCAGATTTAGACTATTCTTTTAAAACGCACTCTGCCCATCAAGAAAAGGGCTACTTAACCATTATTGACGTTGCTCAATTGGGCAGGGGCAAACATGTGATTGAGCTAAAAGGGTTAGTTGCAAGTAGTACTTCGATCATGAGGGAAGTAACTAGAGAAGACCTTAGCATGAAGATAAAAGCAAAAATTAGTTTTTGGATAGAATAGAAACTTAGCGATCAGCTATCTCCATTTTACTTTATTGAACTTCTTCCCTTTTTGAAAATTCTCTGGAATGTTAGGAAGGATGGAGTCTCTAATTTTTTCAATCAAATTCTCTTTGGTGAAACTGTTGTGTACCACAATGCTGATTTCCCTTACGGGTTCAGGGCTTTCGAAGCGTTGAATTTTAGGGCTATTTAATTCATCGATTACAGAAAGTTCTGGCACTAAAGTATAACCCATATTAGAGCGCACCATGTTCTTTAGCGTTTCAATAGAGCCACTTTCGTAAGAAAAACTCGCTGTATCGCTTTTCTTCTTTTCCTCGCAAATGTTCAACACCTGGTTTCGAAAACAGTGGCCTTGATTCAAGAGCCATAAACCGCGCATTGGTAAATTTTCAGGCTTCAGATCGCTCTTTTGGTAAAGGGAATGATTTTCGGAACTGTAGATCAGAAAGGGCTCATTGTATAATGGAATTTCCCTTAAAGTACTTTCTTCCAAAGGAGTCGCCATAATGCCAATGTCCAGAAAGTCGTTCTTTAAAGCTTGGATTATCTCTTCTGATTCCATTTCCCTGACTTGAAGGTGAGTGTCGGGGAACTTGGCGGTGAAATCTTTTAAGAATAAGGGCATTAAATACGGAGCAATCGTGGGAATCACAGCAATTCTAAAACTACCTGCCATGGTGTCTTTTTCGAGGTTCACTAATTCTTTGAGTTGATTGGACTCACGCAATATTTGACGGGCCTTGG
>JBLIKG010000240.1:0-4069 GCA_047636255.1 Roseivirga sp.
TTTATCAAAAAGCAAGTTAAGTTTTCTCCGAAAAGTAGGAGGATGGTCAAAATCTGGACAAGGTATGGCATCATAGGCACTTGCTTTTTGACGCCATTGGTCTTGTCTCCGATCGGTGGATCATTACTTGTTTCTACTGTAGGGGCACCGCGTAAGCAGGTGTTTTTCTATATGTTTATTTTTGGCTTGTTCTGGTCTGTTTTGTGGACTTTCTCTGTGGATTGGCTAATTAACTTAGGTTTGATTAATTCGAATTAAAATCGAGTAAATAGACGAAGAAACTCACCTCTTTAATCCTCCTCTATTCCTTCGCGGAGTCCTTCTCCACAGGCTACAGCCACTGGTGAAAGCTTCGGGCAGAAGAGAAAGGAGGGAATACTTTAGCCTTAGTTTTTGATTGTTCATCTAGGAGAGCGAATGCTTTTACTCTGGCCGAATCATTCCCTCTATTAAGAGGGGTGAGGGGAGTGTCGTTCGAGTTCAGCAAAGACTCTAAATATTAATCACCTCCCTAACCCTCCTCTGTTCCTTCGCTATAGGCTATAGCTACCGGTGAAAGCTTCGGGCGCAAGATAAAGGAGGGAATAGATGGTAGGGGATACTGTTATAAGTTGCTTTATTGAGGATAGACTGAAAATGATAAATGTTAATCCGAAGCTATTCCCCTCTATAAGAGGGGTGAGGGGAGTGTTCAACAACGAATGATATTCTAAAGTCAATGGCCATAAAATGAACTTGGATTTAGACTTTGAATTCATAGGAGTTACAGGTTCTGCTTAATGGCAGATAAATCGGAGTACCTGCGACAGTGGTTAAAATTGAAGTTCTAATCCCCCTTACCACCTTTTCGAAAAAGGGGGATTAGACAGTGCCAGATTTTGCACAGGCACTTCCAAAAGAATTTTTACTAGGTGTTAAGGCTAATAATCAACTCCCTAACCATCCTTGAGGAGGGAATAGTTAATGCGGATAACTGTTAGAATTTGCTTTATTGAGGATAGACTGGAAACACTAAATATTCATGCGAAGCCATTCCCCTCTATAAGAGGGGTGAGGGGAGTGTAAAGGCTAAAAAATATTATCTTTTAATCTTCTTCTGGCAACATCTCGATATCCTGAATCAATACTCTTTTAGAGATGGCTTTGCCAGTGAGCGTTGCCGCCAGGCCGCCCATAGCGGTTTCTTTATAGCGGGTTTCCATGCTTTGACCCACTTCGCCCATGGCTTCTACGCATTCGTCAACAGGAATTACAGCATTGACATTGGCCAAAGCAATTTGAGCAGAACAATTGGCTATGGCGGCTGCGCTTGCATTTCGAACTACGCAAGGCACTTCGACAAGGCCGGCCACTGGATCGCAAATCAACCCAAGCATACATTGAATTGTGATCGCCACCGCATTAAAAACTTGATCTATCGTACCGCCTAAGCAATAAACAATTGCACCAGAAGCCATAGCAGCTGCACTGCCAGTTTCAGCTTGGCACCCACCCACGGCACCAGCAATAGAAGCGCGCTTTTCCATAATCAAAGCAATGCCTGCACTTACTAAAAGTGCCTCGTGAATTTTATGGTCAGTAATATCATGTAACTCCTGAAAGGTGACTAAAACACCAGGAATAATGCCAGAAGCTCCAGCTGTGGGTGCTGCCACTACTCTGCCCATACAAGAATTAACTTCCTTGGCGGCCAATGCCCTTGAGATCAGCACTTGAAATTCTCTAGAAAGCACAGTCACGGGATGATTGTATACTTTTTTTGCTCCGTTGTTGATCATACCCGAGCGAGAAGTCATGTCTTCTGTAAGACCGGTTTGAACGGCATCCTTCATCACATTATAAGCGTGTTCTAAATTTGCCCAAATGAATTCTTCAGTGCGTTGTTTTTGCTGTACTTCATATTCAATCACAGGTTCAAAAAGTTGAACGTCATGTGATTCGCAATAGGTTTTCCAACCTTTAAAATCCTCGAAAAGAAAGCTCATTTCTATTAAATTTTGACAAAGCTAAGCCATTTTGTGCAAACGATTGATTTAACACGATAATATCCTGATACTTCAGTTACTGATGCTTTAGTAGGAACTCTTTAAAGCTAAGTTTATAGGTTTGGCTTACTAGAAGGTACTCATTATTCACTTTGATTTTATCATTAGCAATGACTTCAATATGCTTGTTATTGACGATAAATGATTGGTGAATCCTCAGAAAGACATTATTTGAAAGGTTAACTTCTAAATCTTTCATGTTCATCAGGCTCATTCTTTTCCTTTCTCGGCTAAGGATAATTCGAAGAAGGACTTCAGTCTTGACCTTACAGAGCCAACGTTTAATTGGGAAATTGACCTTGAAACGTACTCTCTCTTGCCACTGGAAGTCGATTATGAAGCGGTTATGAACTTTTATCACCCTGGAGGTTCGGCCCCTAATTTCTATCATCTGAAAGTACTTGGATCTGAAAAGTTGATCTTGCCCGATGGAACTGAAATGGATTGTTGGATTTTATTTACTGACTATGGTGGTACTCAACCAACTCGATTTTGGTATACGAAAGTCAATCAAAACTTCGTGAAAATGGAAGGAGAATATAACAAGCTTAAGATTCGGAAAGTACGCCTTTTCTAGAACAAACAATTCCTATCTTTGCGGCATGGAATTGAAGAACGATCTGATTTTACGTGCTGCCAGAGGCGAAAAGACTGAAAGAACTCCAGTGTGGTTAATGCGACAAGCTGGGAGAATTCTACCTGAATATCGCGCTGTTCGCAATAGCCTTAGCGGCTTTATCGAGTTGGTGAAAACCCCAGATTTGGCGGCTGAAGTCACCATCCAACCGGTTGATATTTTGGGAGTTGATGCGGCAATTATCTTCTCAGATATTCTTGTGATTCCAGAAGCCATGGGCTTGCCTTACGAAATGATCGAAAAGAAAGGGCCTTGGTTTCCACAAGTTGTTAAGTCAGAAGCCGATTTGGCCAAACTCAATATTGCAGATGCCTCAACGGATTTGGGTTATGTGATTGACGCTATCAAAGTCACTAAAAGAGAATTGGCTGGGCGGGTTCCATTAATTGGTTTTGCTGGTGCGCCTTGGACAATCTTCTGTTATATGGTAGAAGGGCATGGAAGCAAGACATTCTCTAATGCGCGAAAAATGCTTTATAATCAACCTGCCTTGGCCGAAAAGCTCTTGGAGATGATTACCGAAAGTACCATTGCCTACTTAAAAGCACAGATTGCAGCAGGTGCTGATATTGTTCAGGTTTTCGATTCTTGGGCAGGCATTTTACCACCGCAGCAATACGAAGACTTCTCTTTGAAGTACATCAAACAAATTTGCGATGCTATTGATGAAGTTCCTGTAACAGTATTTGCCAAAGGAGCTTATTTCGCTCGAAAATCAATGGCTAGCCTGGCCTGCGAAACAATTGGCCTAGATTGGAATATGGATATTGCCGAAACTAGAATGCTGATTGGTGACCACAAAACTCTTCAAGGTAACCTTGATCCTTGTGCGCTCTACGGCACAAATGCCGAAGTTGAAAAGGCAACTAAAGTAATGTTAGATGCCTTCGGTCCAAGCAGACACATCGCTAATCTTGGCCATGGTGTTTATCCAGATATTGACCCTGAAAAAGTGAAGGTATTTGTGAATACTGTGAAGGAGTATAGCCAAACGCTTAGGAATTAATATTAATTATTTAGAGGGGATTTTTATTCGATTAGATCCTTCGTTAACACTCAGGATGAAAAAGAGATCGTCCGATAAAATATCTACACCCGTCCTGTTTGGTTAAAATGTATTTAGAAAATTTTTCCTCCTTGAGGAATGAAGGGTCTAAATTTCAGTAAGATCCTGATGAGTCACGGTTTGATTTATTATTTACAAACTAGGCAAGCCACGGACTAAAGAGTTCGACCCTTTCAAATCTGCTTTTCATTATGTTAATTGGGTCTCCTTAAAACAAACTCAATCATGAAGAAAACCCCACTTATCGTTTTGCTTGCATTCGTCACCCTTTGCTTTTCTGCATTTACTTTTAAAACCGACCCTCCACCTTCTTTAAAAGAA
>JBLIKG010000241.1:0-4056 GCA_047636255.1 Roseivirga sp.
TGAATTTAAAAAAGACAAGAACGAATTGATTTAGCTTAAGATGCAGTCATGTAAAAATATTATAATTGGGTCATTATATAATTGTAATTATATTGGAAATAGCTGATTCAATTTAGCGAGTAAAAGTGACTCCTAAAGAAAAATATAAAACTTAAAGTCAAAGTAAGCTGATGCATCTACCATTATTAAAAGACATTCTTATTCTTCTCGGATGCTCAGCCGTAATCGTTTTTGCACTACAAAAGCTTAAACTTCCGTCAATTATAGGTTTTCTTTTGACGGGAATAATAATAGGACCCTACGGATTGAGCTTAATCAATGCGCTCGAGCAAGTTGAAATTCTATCTGAAATAGGGGTAATTCTTTTGCTCTTTGTGATAGGAATGGAATTATCCGTAAAACAACTAGCCTCAATCAAGAAGACTGTAATTGTTGGTGGACTCTTACAAGTGGGGATGACTACAGTCGTCACAGGGCTAATCTATTATTTTCTTAGTTTCTCATGGAATGAATCAGTTTTTGTTGGCTTTCTTTTTTCATTATCCAGCACGGCTATAGTCTTAAAAACGCTTCAAGACAGAAAGGAGATCTCCGCGCCCCATGGTAGAAATGCATTAGCAATTCTGATCTTTCAAGATATCATTGTAGTTCCTATGATGCTCGTTACACCGCTTATAGCCGGTGAATCAGGAAATATTGGAATGAGCATTCTTTCGCTTATCGTGAAAACCGCTATTGTATTGCTAATTACAGTGATTAGCGCGCGCTATATTGTCCCGAAATTGATGCATGCAGTGGCCAAAACCCATAGTAAAGAACTATTCCTTTTAGTAACGTTTACGATCTGTTTTGCAGTTACCTTTCTTACATCAGAAATTGGCTTATCTCTGGCTTTAGGAGCCTTTATTGCAGGGTTAATTATTTCAGAATCAGAGTATAGCCATCAGGCTACCAGTATAATTCTACCATTTAGGGAGCTATTCACAAGCTTCTTCTTCGTGTCGGTGGGGATGTTGCTTGACCTTAGCTTTTTTATCAGTAACATTCCAGTGATAATGCTTTTGGTATTCGCTGTGTTTGTGGTTAAATCAATAATAGCAGGACTTGCAGTTGCGGCATTAAAATATCCAACCAGAACAGTCATTTTGACGGGTTTATCTCTTTTTCAAGTCGGAGAGTTTGCATTCATACTATCAAAGGTAGGCATCGAGTATAATTTATTAAGCGCTCAAACTAATCAATATTTCCTGTCGGTATCTATTGTTTCGATGATATTGACACCTTTTGTAATCATTTTTTCCGAAGGGATTGCCAACAGGTTTATTGGAGTTTCTAAAAAAATTGGACTTGATCCCACTTTAGTTGCCCCAAAAAGCATTTCGGAAATAGCCGAAAACGATTTAGAGAATCATTTAGTCATTATTGGGTATGGCGTAAATGGAAGCAACTTAGCCAAGGCGGCTGCATCGAGCAATATTCCTTATGTAGTCATTGAAATGAACGCTGAAACGGTTCAACAACAAAAAGCTAAAGGACTCCCTATCATATTCGGGGACGCAACACAAGACCATATTCTCGAAGCTGTACACCTTTCAAATGCCAGAGCCGCAGTTATAGCCATTTCAGATAATCATGCAACCAAGACCATTATTAAGAACATTAGGTCGCACTCAGACTCACTCTACCTTGTAGTCCGAACGAGATATGTAAAGGAGACATCTGAATTAATTGCGTTAGGTGCTGACGAAGTAATTCCTGAAGAGTTTGAAACTTCGATACAAATTTTCACTAATGTGCTTCAGAACTTTCTAGTTCCAGAAGTAGACATTCACCAGTTTATTGAGAATGTCAGAGCAGACAATTACCAATTATTTAAAGGAGAATTAAAACGTCCAAAAACCTACCGCCTGAACAACTTGGCAGACTTCAACATCACTTGTTTACGAATAAACACCGATAGTAAGGAGTATTTAGGGATACCAATAAAAGAATTGAACCTAAGGGCAGACTATGGAATAAACATTTTGGGTATCAAGAGAAAAAATGACATGTTGGAAAGCATACAACCTGAAGAAAAATTAAAACAAGGAGACCTAGTTTACATACAAGGAAATCAAAGTAATATAGAACAGTTCCATAAGCTGATAAAATAAAAACACATCTAAACCACTATGCACTAAAGTGCCTATTTTTAACTCTTTCTGAGATCAATACAATCAACAAGAAGCCTTTGAATGGCTGAAAGATGAATGAATAGCAAGAATCTAAATAGATAACTAAAGATAATTTCAAAGAGGTTTTAAAAGCATGGATTTGTTAATTCAAGAGATCTTCTAACAAAAATATTTCTAACTTTTAACCTCCAATGATTCGGGATAGATTTAGCTAACAGGTACATCAATACCAATTATGGCTTCACTCCATTTTTTAAAAGTCTAAGCAGAGAATGAAAGCAATTGTACATACCCGATATGGCCCACCAGAAGTTGCCCAATTAATGGAGGTGGATCAACCTATACCAAAAGAAAACGAAGTGTTAATCAAAGTGTATGCCTCTACGGTCAACCGAACTGACGCGGGCTTTCGCAGTGCTGAATATTTCGTTTCTCGCTTTTGGAGTGGCCTTTTTAGACCCAAATATCAAACCCTAGGTTGCGAGTTTGCCGGTGTAATTGAAGAAATTGGTGAGAGCGTTGCCACTTTTAAGAAAGGAGATAAAGTATTCGGCTACAATGATAAAACCTTTGGCGGGCACGCTGAATATTTGACGATTGCTGAAAGTGATGCAATTACAATTATGCCTCATAATTTAAGTTTTAACGAAGCTGCACCGATTGCAGAAGGCGCTCATTATGCTTTAAATAATATCAGAGCTTCAAAAATAGAAAAAGGACAAAACGCGATGGTTTATGGGGCAACTGGCGCCATTGGTTCTTCCGCTGTCCAACTGCTCAAACACTTTGGTGTAAACGTGACTGCTGTTTGTAACACCAAAAATGTAGACCTCTTAAAAACCCTTGGCGCAGATTTAGTCATCGATTATCAAACACAGGATTTCACCAACACAGATATTAAATACGATTTTATTTTTGATGCAGTGGGTAAAAGTTCTTTCGGACAGTGTAAGCCTTTGCTTACGGGAAAAGGAATCTACATTTCAACGGAACTGGGAAAGAATGCTGAGAATATATTCTATGCACTGAGTACCTCGCTCTCTAGTGGTAAAAAGGTGTTATTCCCAATTCCATTAATTACTAAAGCTGATGTGATCTTCTTAAAAGAGCTTGTTGAAAATGGAGCATATAAATCAGTTATTGACAGACAATACAAACTAGATCAAATTGTAGACGCTTATAAATACATTGAAACCGGGCAGAAGACAGGCAATGTGGTGATTATGATAGTAGAATAACTTTAAACACAAATCCACTAGAATGATCTGATAGGACAAATGAGATATGTAATTCTAGTTCCAGATTGTATCCAAATATTATTACTAAATACCACCGATAATATCTATACCTTTGCGCCTCAATTCGAAAAGCAGGCAAATGAAGCGTATCAGTGAATCCAAAAAACTCTTTAACATCGAAGGAGTAATTGACCTAAAAGAACTAAAAATCACCTATCGACAATTGGTCAAAGAATGGCATCCTGATAAATTTCAGGACGAGGAGAAAAAAGAGGAAGCTGGGCTTAAGAGTCAAAAGATCATTGAAGCTTATCATTTCTTAATCAGCATTGCGCCTGAAACTAAAGAAGCCAATTTAGAAGCTTATAATATCACTACTTCTCAATCAAAAATTGTGGACTTCCATCATAAGGGCATGGTCTTAGAAATTTCATTTTCTGATGGCACTACCTACGAGTATTTTGGAGTGGACAAAAAGTTTTATGGCAAATTTGTGAATAGCGATTCAATATTGCGTTTCGCAAAAAGAAGCATCTTCAATAACTTCCTGTATAGAAAGTCTAAGAAAGATGCTGTAATGGCCTAGTCTAAAAATAGCCTAAGCTTCTTTTAACATCTATAAATTCTGATCAATCAACGTCCTG
>JBLIKG010000242.1:0-4053 GCA_047636255.1 Roseivirga sp.
GCACCTCGATGTTTGTCGTCATTTCTTCCCAGTCGAGTTTATCAAGAAGTACCTCGATATGATGGCCTTTTATAAAATGAATACTTTTCATTGGCATTTGACCGAAGACCAAGGCTGGAGAATTGAAATCAAAAAATATCCGAAACTTACAGAGATCGGAAGCATTCGCAAAGAAACCATGGTGGACAAAAACTTCGATCCCTATGTGGGCGATGGAGAACCTTATGGCGGTTTTTATACCCAAGAACAAATCAAAGAAATTGTTGCCTATGCGACCGAAAGACATATTACAGTAATTCCTGAAATCGAAATGCCAGGCCATAGTGTGGCTGCTCTTGCAGCCTATCCAGAATTGGGTTGTACCCCAGGCCCTTTTGAAGTACTTACCAAATGGGGAGTTACCGATGATATTTACTGCCCAAGCGAAGCTACCTTTGCTTTTTTAGAAGACGTGCTTACCGAAGTGATAGACCTTTTTCCAGGAAAATACATTCACATTGGCGGAGACGAAGCGCCTAAAGATGCTTGGAAGAAAAGCCCTTTGGCGCAGCAAGTAATTAAGCGTGAAGGGTTGAAAGACGAATTTGAACTGCAGAGTTATTTCGTTCGAAGAATTGAGAAGTTCTTGATCAGCAAAAACAGACAACTGATTGGCTGGGACGAAATTTTGGAAGGAGGCTTAGCGCCTGAAGCCACTGTAATGTCGTGGAGAGGCGAAAAGGGTGGAATTGAAGCTGCCGAGCAAGGTCATGATGTGATTATGACCCCAAACAATGTGGCTTACTTCGACCACTACCAAGCAGGACCAGAAGGTGAGCCATTGGCCATTGGTGGATTTACTACGCTTCAAGATGTTTATGCTTATGAACCGGTACCTAAAGAACTTTCAGAGGACAAAGCGCACCACGTTTTAGGCGCACAAGCCAATGTATGGACCGAGTACATGAAAACCTCTGATCATGTGGAATACATGGTTTTTCCTAGAATGCTGGCCCTTTCCGAAACGGTATGGACCAACGCTGAGAATAAGGATTGGAACCAGTTTCAAAATAAATTGACTTGGCAGTTCAAATTACTTGACCAAAGAGGAGTGAATTACCGTAAACCAGAATAATTTTTTAATGTTGATTTCGAGCGCTATTGAATAGTACTCAATTATTTTTAGTCTATGAAGAGGAAAATATTTCAGTTATTCACAGGATGCTTATTGGTGATATTGGCTATTTGTTCTTGCGATTTAAGATCGGATGAGGACAAGTTTCAATCCGAGATTAGGTTCTTTATTATGGAGCATTTGGAAAATCCCAGTGAATACAATCCTCTGTCGTTTCAGCGCATCGATAATGGTTTTTTATCTTCAGATCAAGCCTTAGCTACCTCAGTTATGGCAGTTCAAGATACCGTAAGAACGAAACTGAGCCTGGTTTCGAACTGGGTCGAGGAAGATAGAAACGATATCATAGAGCGTTTTCTAGCGGCCAACGATAATTTTGAATTCGACCTTTTGGATGAATTGATTTTTGAAAACGTAAGCCTTGACAAGCAAATGGAAAGGTATTTAAGTATAACCAGTACTTCAGTGTTAAAGGAGTATAAAATACAGCAACAACGCTTCAATGATCAAATACTTCAATTGAATCAACAGCTCAATGCGTTTAACCTATCCGCTTATCATATTGATTTAAGTGGAAAAGCCTCTGTTCACTACTTTCACCAGTATGCATTAGGTACAGCGCAAATGGCTACAGTTTTCGAGCTGTCTACTGAAAATTTAGAGGTACTTTCTTTCAAAGATATTTTATGAGACTTTTAGGTAACATCATCTGGATAGTGTTTGGCGGTTGGATGATCGCCTTGGAGTATATTATTGGTGGAATCGCGCTTTGCCTTACGGTAGTAGGTATTCCCTTTGGCATTCAATGTTTCAAACTGGCAATTCTTGGTTTTGCCCCTTTCGGTCAAGAAGTGAGGCCGGGCAGCGCAGTAGGCGGTTGTCTTTTTCTACCGCTCAATATCATCTGGATCATTTTCGGGGGTATTTGGCTTTTCTTTACTCATCTTTTTTGGGGAATCCTCTTCTCGATTACCATTATTGGCTTGCCCTTCGGTATGCAGCATTTTAAATTGGCTGGTTTGGCTTTCGCTCCATTTGGGAGGGGTGTTTGAAAGAACTCTCGGATAAGTCCTTTCTCGTTTTTTTACTGAATAGAGTTTCTTCCTAAATCCTCGTGGGCAGCGACCCAATCGAGTGACGAAATGGCTGCACCTAGAGAAATTTCGCCAGCTAAAACTACGCCCGCAATGATTTCGGCTAGCTTTTTTGCTTTTCCAGTACCGTAGCAATCCATCATGGTGAGGCAGTCTTTTTGTGTGGGCAATCCAGTGCCACCGCCCACGGTGCCAACGATGAGTGAAGGCAGCGTAATCGTACAATGAAAGCTTCCGTCAGAAGTAATTTCACTATGAACAAAGCCAGCAGTACTTTCTGCTAGGTTGGCTACATCTTGTCCTAATGCGATGAATAAAGCTGCCAAAGCATTGGCCGTATGAGCCCCGTTATTGTTTACGCCTGCCATCATTCCTCCAAGGTTGGCAACCCCTAAATGGCGTTGTAATTGACGAGCATCTACACCAAAGTTTTGCACCAATAGCCTTTCAGAGAATGTTGCTTCTGCAATTACGCGCTTTCCCCTAGAGTTGAGTGAATTGATAAAAGAGTGCTTTTTATCACTGGCCATGTTTGACTCAAGGAAAAAATGCTTGATGCCTTTAAAGGAATGGAGAATCCACTGGCACATTTGAAAAGTAGCTTTATTGACCATGTTCTGGCCAGCGGCATCACCCGTGAAAAAGTTAAATCTCAGAAAAACATTATTCCCTGCCAGGTAGATTTCTACATTTTGATACTTTAAATGATTAGACCCTAACTCGGCTTCCGTTTTTAGTTCTTCAGTTACCGTTTCGATCCATTTGCTAAAGTCTATTGCCTTGTTAAGCGTATCAAAAATAAAGACTGGGGCCCGTTGCATGCTGTCTTTCACCACACGGCAAGTAACTCCTCCCGACTCATTTACTAGCCTGATTCCCTTATTGTAAGAAGCAACTAATGTGCCTTCGGTAGTTGCTAATGGAATTAGAAAATCACCATTGGCAAATTCTCCATTGATGCGGATAGGCCCAGCAATGCCTAATGGCACTTGGGCGAAACCTGTTAGATGCTCAATATTGCCTTGAAAAACAGAAGTGTCTTTGATTGACTCATGTATAAACTTGGGATCTTTACCTGTGAAGGATTTTATAAAATCGAGACGTTCCTCAATAGCCTTACGGCTGTAATCGTCCTCATGAATTCTTGGGATTTTAATTTCACGTTCCTTACGTGGTTCATTCACTTGATCGCTTACGCTAAAGCTCAAACGTCCGAATGGCCTCGTATCAAACTTAAAATCAATTTTCAAACTTGTAGCACCATTCAATTGTGCCTTTACAAGCACGTTGAAGCTTTTGCCTAGCTTAAAGCTAAACCCTTTTTGTCGACTGATTTCTTCAACAGATACCCATCCATTATCACCTATATCAGTGAAGATTTGACTCTTTTCAATTTGAATTCCTTCAACTTCAAGGGAGTTTAAGTCTTCGAAATATACCTCAATCAACCGATTTTTGACATTGAATGTAAAGCCCTCGTCTGCTTTGGTCAGACTTCCGCGGGTATATAGCTTTTTAAGAAGCGTTTTGGGTATGAAATTCATATAGATAATCAGAAGGTATTCTGAATTGGGGTTATGATTAAACCTTTGTTTTTGACTCTAAAACTTAATACCGATCTCTAAAGCGATCAATCTGTTTTTAAGGCTGAGCTCGTCAAAAGCATCGTTCTGGGTTTTGACTTGATTGATAAAACCTAGATTGTAAAAGATGCCAGCAAAAATACGGGTATTTACTCCAATGCTGCGCTCTAATCCTCCTCCAAAATTACCAGCTAAATCAAAGTTTCGGAATTCGCGGATAATATCATCGTTAGCCGCCTGAGCCGAGTTGCTGAGTCTTACT
>JBLIKG010000243.1:0-4045 GCA_047636255.1 Roseivirga sp.
GTAGTCGATGCCGGTTTTATTGATAATCGACCTTACGCCAATTTAGCTACTGACGAAAAAAGAAGTGCTGGCTATTTCCACTCCCTAGATCTAAACGGACAATTCTATATCAGAGACTTAGAAGGCGGTGGCGCATTTGCGACTACCTCCGAGTACATTCAAACCACCTTCAGTCTTAAAACTGAAAAGTCAGAAGATGAATTCTACGTTTTGGGAGGCTTTAATTTTTGGCAGAAAACAGCACAGTCTAGACTAAAATGGAATTCCAATAGAGAGTTGTACGAAACCGAATATTTGCTCAAACAAGGTTGGTATGATTACGCTTTTATCTCAGCGAATGATCTTAACTATTTCGAACAAAGCTTTTTTCAGACAGAAAACACTTACGAGGTTTTCGTCTACTTTAGGCCAATCGGTGCCCGCGGTGATGAACTAGTCGGGTATTATCGAATAGATTACAATAACAGACGTTAATGTACCTTTTCTGCTTTCGAAAAGCTGTAAGTCATTGAGCGATCAACAGGATTTACATTTGCTAAATCCACTAAACCGAAGCCTTTATAAGTATAATTTCCAATTCCACAATTGAAGATAAATTCCTGAACCTCCTTGGCAGCATAAAGCTTAAATGGAAGCGTGTAACCTCTTACTTCGTACTTTACATCCGACTCAAAAAGAGAGTATACACGAGCGAATTTTTTCTCTTTATCGCGAAGCTTGTTTAAATACTCAAGATCAGGGACGACTTGAAATTTATTAAAACCCTCAATCTCATTTAAATCATAAAGACCCGAATCTTCCATTCTTTGCATTGTTGATTCGAATAGAAAATCAGAGAACTCGTCTTCTTCAGGCTCTATAAATCTTTTACCTTCTGGCCCATTAAAAGAAGATAAAACAGGCACTATTGGTGAAATGCAGATAAACTTCATTTCTGAAGTAAATTCAGGTTCTTTTTCTACTTCTGTAGATTCCGGTTCTAATTGAAGATTGCCTAATTCAAAACCTGTGAATTTGAAAATTTCAGCGAGTACGTAATCAATAAATTCTTTACTAGGCGAAGAAAGCACAAGTGTAACGAGGTTTGAAAAATAATTCAACCCTGTTCGACTTACCTTGGTTTGGCCTTTTAATCCAGAAAAACTATAATAAGGGAAATCAATGAAATTTTCATTCTTACCATTTACGATTACTCCCTTAATGAACTGTGCTAAAATATGCTGGTGATGAAAAGGAAGTACTGCACCTCTATTCTTCAACTTGAAAATGATCCTAACTCTCACGGCAATCTGCTTTTATATTAAAAATTGGTGAGCATTCATCTCCTGCCCACTACATAATATAGCAGTAACTTGGTGTCATTAAACTTTGTTCAGCGATGGTTAAAAATAATTTAAAAACGTCTTCTGAATGTCATTAAACATTGAAACGGAAATGCATTACATCGCCATCTTTAACGATATATTCCTTGCCTTCAATGGCCATTTTACCAGCTTCTTTAATCGCCACTTCAGTTTTAAAATGCTGATAATCTGCTAATTTGATGACTTCTGCCTTAATGAATCCCTTTTCGAAATCGGTGTGAATAACACCCGCAGCTTGAGGAGCAGTCCAGCCTTTTTTAATGGTCCAAGCGCGAACTTCTTTTTCGCCAGCAGTAAAATAGGTGATCAAATTAAGTATTGCGTATGAAGCTCTGATCAACTTACTAAGTCCAGATTCTTTCAAACCATACTCTTCTAAGAACATTAGTTTTTCATCCTCTTCTTCTAGCTCGGCAATTTGTGATTCGATAGCAGCCGAAACAATAATCACTTCTGCGTTCTCTTCTTTAACAACTTCACGAAGCGCTTCAACATACTTATTACCTGTATTTACCGATGCTTCCTCTACATTGGCCACATAAATGACTGGCTTGATAGTCAGTAAATTTAAATCCCTAACCGCTGCTAAGTCTTCTTTTGTTGCTTCAACAGAACGAGCGTTTTTGCCCGCTTCTAAAGCAATTTTGTACATTTCCAAAGTCTTTAACTCTCCTTTGGCAATGGCATCTCCCGACTTGGCTACTTTCGAAATTCTTAAAATCTTTTTCTCAACAGATTCTAAATCCTTGATTTGAAGCTCAGTGTCAATGACTTCTTTATCAAAAGCTGGATCTACTGAACCTGCTACATGCACTACGTTATCGTCAATAAAGCACCTCACTACGTGTAGTATTGCATCAACTTCTCTGATATTCGCTAAGAACTTATTGCCCAAACCTTCGCCTTTTGAAGCTCCTTTAACCAATCCAGCAATATCAACGAATTCGAATACTGTAGGCAGCACACGTTGAGGTTTAACAAGCTCTTCCAAAACCTTAAGCCTATAATCTGGCACAGTAACTACGCCTACATTCGGCTCTATTGTACAAAAAGGAAAATTGGCAGCTTCTGCCTTTGCGCTTGATAATGCATTAAAAAGGGTTGATTTACCTACGTTCGGTAAACCTACAATCCCACACTGAAGTCCCATGATATTTTACTATGATCTGAATATACTGTATTGTTTATAACCCCTTCGTAATTCCACCACCGAAACCCTAATTATGGTGTAAGCAGGGATGGCAGCAATCATTCCAGGAATGCCCGCTATTGAAGCGCCCGCAAAGATAATAACAAATATTTCTAAAGGATGGACTTTCACAGATTTGGAGAAAATGACTGGTTGTAATACAATATTATCGGTCAATTGAATTACTGAGAATACCGAGACAATCTTAACAATTAAAAATATGTAGTCGTTGGTAGTTACCAAATCACTTGAAGTAGATAACCCAACTATGATACCGAAGACTGAGCCTAAAAGCGGCCCTGCATATGGAATTAAATTAGCCAAGGCAGCAAAAAGTGCAATGGTCAAAGAATACTTTATTCCCATTATCGTAAGACCAATAGAGGCCAAACTAAAAATGACAAAAACCTGAATTGAAAGCCCTAAGAGGTAATTTGTAAGTAGTTTTTCAATCTTATTCAAGGCAGCGATTGAAACCTCGAAGTACTTATTTGGAATCATCTCAATGATTCCGTTTTTCAATAATCCTTTTTCGTAAAGCAGTAAGAAGGTAATAAAACTCAAAGCCAACAGCCCAACAAAAAAGCTACTTAGAAAAGAGATAATCACCGATAAAATACTTTGCACTTGAATTTTTGTGATGGCAGTCGCGATTGAATCACGTAATCCTTCCACTAAAAAACCCGAAGGTTCTGACGAGAGTCTTTTTTTGATTAAAAACTGTTCAAATGATCGGATAGGCTCTAAAATACTTTCTGTGACGACATTAATATCTAATGTGCTAAGCAAAGAGATTTGATCATCGATTAAAGGAATGAAGAGAATCACGAACAAACTGAGCAAACTAATTGCAACTCCGAATGACATCAAGATGGAGAGCCACCTAGGGACATGCAAACCAAAAAGTCGAGCTCCATTGATTTTATCCACTAATGGTCTTAAGATGGAAGCTAATACCAAAGAGAGTATGAGGTAGGTGAAAATATTGGTGAAAAACCAAATAAACAGCAAGAGTGCCCCGAGAATAAATACTATGTAAATCGCTGTTTTTCTCATTGCATAAAATAAAAAAAGAGTTCCTGAAGGATCAAGAACTCTTTCAAAATCATTTTGATTCTGATTAATCCCAATTCAAATCCGTACCCTTCTCAGAAGACCCAACGGCAATTTCGTCATTTTCATTGTCAAATTGCTCAAAATCGAAATCTGGCATTAGTTCTTCCTTTACATGGTCTACGGCCGAGCCTAGGGCCGACATAAATTTGTTAAAGTCTTCTTTGTACAGAAATATTTTATGCTTCTCATAAGTAAAACTGTCTTCATTGTACTTGCGCTTGCTTTCTGTAATTGTAAGGTAATAATCATTTGAGCGTGTGGCTTTTACATCAAAAAAATACGTCCTCTTACCCGCTTTCACTCTCTTCGAGAAAATCTCGTTATTGCCATTTTCCTTGTTCTCTTCCACTATTCAACAGTTAGTATGATGTCTTTG
>JBLIKG010000244.1:0-4038 GCA_047636255.1 Roseivirga sp.
GAATCTGGAAAAGCCTGCACATGATGGTTTATTTAGCATACGCCCTCGTTGTGATGCATGTTATGCTAGGGATCATTCAATTAGAGTCTTCTCCTTTGGGTTATGGATTTTTAATGATGGGCATGATCGCACTAATCGGATTACATTTTGCCTCTAGCATTAAATCAGGCAAAGGACTTGAATTTAAATCTAAACCTGGCTTTTTCTATGCCTGTGATGTAGCGCAGATAGAGGAAAACCGCGCAAAAATCATTACGCTGAACGGAGAGAGCATTGCCATCTTTAAATATGATGGTAAGCTATCGGCCATTAATAATGTCTGCAAGCACCAAAATGGCCCATTGGGCGAAGGTAAAATTATTGATGGCTGTGTAACCTGCCCATGGCATGGCTATCAATATGAACCACACAATGGAAGCTCGCCTCCACCCTTTACTGAAAAAGTAGCTACTTACCATTTGAAATTAGAAGGTGTAAAGGTCTTTGTAAATCCAGATCCATTGCCAGAAGGCACCAGTCTTGCACCAATACACATATGAGCAAAGAGGAATTCTATATCGGTTACTTACCCAAAGCGCCAAAGAGAATCGGGCGATTTGCAATTTTGGCTAGTTTCTTCGCCTTAGTGCTTTTAGTATTCGGAGCGTTTAATATGATTTCTAACCAAAAAATAATCTCTAATGGTACTTATGAATATGGCGACCTTACAGAATTAGAGGGGCTACTATATTCCGACCCCGCTCCCTTCTTAAAGGTATTTCAAGGAAAAGACATCAATGGGAATCAAATCTACAAGAACATACTGCTGATTAATTTCGGGAAGTTTGGGGCAGAAGAAAGTATTCGAAAAATCAAGGCCAAAAGCGGTGGAGATTTAAGTAAAGTCTGGGTTAAGCTAAGAGGAACACTCATTTTCCACAATGGCGTGACTTTAATGGAGCTTACAGAAAACGAGAATGCCTATCAAAGTCATAGACCGTTAGCGCAAAGTATTAGCTATCAACGCAATTCGACAACACTAAAGACAACCTCACTTTTTGGAGAAATTATTGATCCTAAATGCTATTTCGGATCGATGAAGCCAGGGCAGGGTAAGCCTCATCAATCATGTGCTGCCTTGTGTATAGCTGGGGGTATTCCTCCCATGTTTGTTGTTAAAAACGAAAGTGGATTAGCTGCGTATTTCCTTATCAAAACCAAAGATAAAAAGGCCCTCGAAAAAACTATCTTACCTAATGTAGCTCAGCCTGTTACGCTTTCGGGAAGCGTGGAGCAAGTCGATGATTGGAATATCTTTTATATTAATGACAACTAATTTTTAGCCCACTCGTGCCTAAGGTTAGAGAAAACGTCCTCACCAAAAACTTTGGTGACTTTTATAACTAAGTATTTAATATGCAGCACCCTCAACAAATAAAGGAACTAAAGCGGAGTTGCTGTTAAAAATCGTTTTAGCATGATGCCCTCCATAAATTTTTGAGCTTCGTATTTCTCTACCACAGAAATTAAAAAATAAGCATTCAGCCTAATCTCAACTTACCTTCACCGAAATGACCGTTGCAGTCAAAAGGGAAGTCATTTATAACCTATGGAAACCAATAAAAAGAACTTTGCTGTCCTTCATGACGGACAACTTAATAAATCAGTCGCTTTTTCGAGAGAAGAGCGCGAGGCACTAGGGCTACGAGGGCTATTGCCCTACACCGTAAGCACTCAATCCATTCAGATGAAAAGGTTAATGGAAAACCTGAGAAGAAAAGAATCTGATATTGAACGCTACATTCAGCTTTCTTCGCTTCAAAACAGAAATGAACGACTCTTTTATAGGGCCTTAATCGATAATATCGAAGAAATTATGCCTTTGATCTATACGCCTACGGTGGGGCAAGCCTGTCGAGAATTCTCTCAAATTTTCAGAACAGCAAATGGCCTCTTTATCTCTCCTGAAGACAAAGGCCAAATCAGAAAAATATTAGACAATTGGCCGAAGGATGATGTGCGAGTAATCGTAGTCACTGATGGTGAAAGGATTTTAGGTTTAGGCGATTTAGGCGCGAACGGAATGGGCATACCGATAGGTAAATTAGCACTTTACTCGGCATGTGCTGGCATTCATCCTAAACAGTGTTTACCAGTAATGCTGGATGTAGGCACCAATAACGAAGAAATCCTGAATGACATTCTCTATTTAGGTTATCCTCACAAAAGAATAAGAGGGGAAGCTTATCTCGAGTTAGTGGATGAATTCATTACAGCCGTTCAAGACAAATACCCTAAGGCATTAATTCAATTCGAAGATTTTTTGACGCCAAATGCTTATGCGCTTTTAAGAAAGTATAGAAACAAAGTACTCTGCTTCAATGATGACATTCAAGGCACAGCTGCGGTAACCTTAGCGGGTATTCTTGCCTCATCACGAATCACCAAAAAACCTTTCTCAACGCTGAAAATAATGTTTCTAGGGGCTGGTTCTGCGGCTACCGGTATTGCTGATTTAATGGTCAGGGCTTTTGAAGCTGAAGGCCTGACCAACCAAGAAGCAAGAGAAAGGCTTTGGTTTGTGGACATCAACGGTTTGATAGTCGCTGAAAGAACAGACCTACTAGAGCATAATCTGCCCTATGCGCATCAACATGCGGAGGTGAGCTTTTTAAATGCCATTGACAAAATTAAACCTGATGTGTTGATTGGCGCCACTGGCTCACCAGGTACTTTTACAAAAGATGTGATTGAACGATTAAGCGCTTACAACCAAAGGCCAGTAATTTTCGCCCTTTCTAACCCAACCTCTAGAGCAGAGTGTACTGCAGAAGAAGCTTATACATGGAGTAGAGGCACAGCCATTTTCGCTAGCGGAAGCCCATTTGGCAAGGTGAATTTTGGAGACATGCAATTCAAACCAGGACAGGGCAACAATGCCTACATATTCCCAGGAATTGGTCTAGGCGCAATTCATTCTCAAGCAAGAATGGTTGATGAGGAAATATTTTTAATTGCTGCAAAGACACTTGCCGCTCAAGTGAGCGAAGAGGACATCAATAATGGCGCGGTTTATCCACCTTTAACAAAAATCAGAAACATCTCCTTAGAGATTGCGGTTAATGTAGCACAAGCAAATTACGATAACGGCTTGGCTAGAAATGAAAAGCCGGCAGACCTAAGACAGAGCATTATCGATTATATGTTTGACCCAACCTATTAAATAACAACAATATGAAAGCAATTTGGAATGGTGAAGTAATTGCAGAAAGCAATGCAACCGTAGTCATTGAAGGCAACCATTATTTCCCACATGACTCGATAAAAAGCAGTTTTTTTAAACCGAGTAATGCCCATACGTCATGTCCTTGGAAAGGAGTAGCAAGCTATTATTCCATTGAAGTGAATGGAAAAGAAAACAAAGATGCCGCTTGGTTTTATCCAGAAACCAAAGATTTGGCCAAAGGCATTAAAAACTATGTCGCCTTTTGGAAAGGCGTGAAAGTAGAAGGTTAGTAATATTCACCTCACTCATGATGATGATTAAAACTTAGAACGAATCAATAATGAGCTTGTAAGACGTCCAAAAGAAATGGCAACTTCTGCACAAAGAAGACATCGACACCCTACAACCTGCCATTGATCAGGTTCACAGAGGTGCACAATTTATTGCTATGCTGGGTAAGCATTTCCTTCCCAACAAACCTGATGATAGCCACACCAATATGGGTTGGCTAGATCAACTTGAATGTCTTGCTGGAAATTGAATAACTGCTCCTAAAGGTAGTTTTCAACTTGGAATAAGATCGAAAGATTTAACGTTATTGCTGATCAATAGCGATCACAGAATTCTAGAGGAATTTACCTTAAGTGGTAAAACAAAAAATGGAGTATTCACCTGGCCAGAAGAGCAACTCGCGACTTCTGGTCTGGAGAGTTCACAATACAAAATGGATATCCATTATGATATACCATATCATGAAACTGATGACGCCATTCCATATCAATTGAAAAACCCTTCCGTATTTTAAGAGTGGGCGAAAATCAGGGCCAACAGCC
>JBLIKG010000245.1:0-4004 GCA_047636255.1 Roseivirga sp.
TGCATTGATATTCGCCCTCTGTGCCCTAACGACAATTCTCCTTCAAGTATTATCAAATTTAGCGAATGACTATGGTGACTCAGTTCATGGTGCTGATAGTAAAGATAGAGTAGGACCTTCAAGGGCAGTCCAAGCTGGTTTGATATCGAAGTCAGCTATGAAGTCCGCCATAGTGATCTGCTCAATATTATCTTTGATTTCGGGAATAGTACTGATTTATACTGCTTTCGGCTGGTCTCCTAAAGTCCTCAGTATTTTTTTGGGTTTTGGTCTGTTCTCTATTTTGGCTGCCATTACCTATACCGCTGGTTTTAAACCCTATGGCTATGTTGGCTTGGGAGATGTTAGCGTACTGATTTTCTTTGGGTTTATGGCTGTAATGGGGAGTGCTTATCTATACGATCAGCAAATCCATTGGAGTTATGTGTGGCCATCTTTATCCACTGGCCTATTTTCTGTAGCTGTGCTGAATTTAAATAACATCCGAGATATTGAGTCTGATAAAGCGGCAGGTAAATTTTCCATTCCTGTTCGTTTGGGTAGAAAGAAAGCTGTTGTCTACCATATGGCACTGTTAACCGGTGGTCTCGTATCAGCGTTAATCTTTGTAATGATGAATAATGGCAGTTTATGGCAATTTATTTTCCTGCTAATTATCCCCTTACTCGTTAAAAATGCTAAAGCAGTACAACAAAAAAAGACGGCCGCTGCACTTGATCCTTATTTAAAGCAAATGGCATTGACCACTTTGTTCTTTGTAATTTTATTTGGTTTAGGACAAATCATTTTTTAACTAGTTCGTTTTGGCGTTGCTATTGGGTTAATCCTTGCATATCTTTATTCAAGAAAAATCATTTTTTAATTATGCCATCAAAGAATAGTAAGATTGATCTGCAATGTGTTTTTTGCCAATCTAAAGAGAGTTCTCTTTTTAGCGATCTAAATGAAAGTGAATTAGAGGTACTAGCTGAGCACAAGTCTTGTGTTACTTATAAAAAAGGCCAAACTTTATTTTATGAAGGCACCCGACCAATGGGGGTTTTTTGCATTAATAACGGGAAAGTAAAAGTATTCAAGATGGGCTCCAATGGAAAAGAGCAGATCTTATTCATTGCGAAACCAGGTGATTTTTTAGGTTATCGATCCCTCTTAAGTGAAGAGTTTTATGGAGCTTCGGCTACAGTGATTGAACCAGCCGCTCTTTGTTTTATTCCTAAGAGTGATTTTTTAAAGATACTAAACTCTAATCCTGGATTCTTTGGCAGACTGATGAAAGCGGTTTGTCATGATTTAGGTGTGATGGAAGATAAGCTTGCACAACTCGCGCAAAAATCTGTTAGAGAAAGATTGGCCACGACTATTCTTATGTTGAAAGAGACTTATGGAATGGAAGGGGAGGGTAGCGATACTATTGATATTGTGCTAAGTAGAGAAGATCTTGCGAATATTGTGGGTACCGCAACAGAAACGGTAATTCGCTTGCTTTCAGAGTTTAAGGCTGATAAAATGATTGCCTTGGAAGGCAAAAAAATCAAAGTGCTCGATGCTGCGAAACTTCTCCACGAAGCAGATTTTTATGCCTAAAGCATGACAATTGTCATGTTTTCCTCTGATGCCAATCAAGAGTAAGGCAAGTCTTTCAATTTACTTTTGTTTCAGAAGTGAACTGAAACAAGGTGAAACAAAAAATTCTCATAGGAGCTGGAAGTAAAAGCGATAAAGCTGCATTCTATCAAAGACTGCAAGTTTTTCTGAATTCGCAACATGAGTATTTCTTCACCTTTTTATGTTTAGACTATTTTCAGGAACCAGTTTTAGCGCATTCTGATGCTGAAGAACTTTCATCACCTGAGATAATAAAGATGATGGAATTTGAAATGGAAGTCGAGGCACTTTCTGCTCAATCTGAAAAGAATATCAATGTTTTTAAACCACAACTTACACCCACAAGCCTTCACGGCCTAACTAAAGTAGCTGACTTACTCATTATTGATAGTGAGGTGTATGAGGAACACGGACGACATCGCCTTAGTGGAATTATAGAAGAAGTAAATTGTCCTGTATTTGTTTTACCTCGCTGCAAACAAGTGAGCAGATTGATCATGGTACATGACCCAAATGAGCATTCCATTAATATGGTGAAGCATTTTTTAAGGCTTTCTCACCAAGATCTCACCAAGCTTCCACTCTCAGTCCTCTTTGCATTTCCTGATGATGATGAACAAACAGAGAATGAAAAATTCTTTGTAGAATATTTAAAAATGTCCTTTCCTAATCTAGGTCTGCAACTTATGATCCAAGAGCCAGTAGAGGAACTTGTAACAAATTTAAATGCTGATCCGGAAAATGCGATAGTGATGGTCAGTCAAAATTTAGCAAAAGAGCTTCTGAATTATTCTGAAGTCAACAGCTTATTTAAACTAAAGTCACCTTTATTCATCCACAAAAGTTGAATATGGCTATACGAACCGTTTTGAAAAGCGAGTCAATTAAAACGCACTGCTATCATTGTGGTGATGCCGTTGAGCATGTTGATATCTTGTTTGAAGATCATCATTTCTGCTGCAATGGATGTAAAACTGTATATGAGATTTTAAGTGTCAACGATCTTTGCGATTACTATAGCTTAGAAAATACCCCTGGTTCTACGATTAAAGAAAAAGAAGGTCATTCTATCTTCGACTTCTTGGATAATGACACCATCAAAAAGCAATTACTTGACTTTGAAGGCCAAGGTTTTCAACGAGTTACTTTCCATATACCGAATGTTCATTGCAGTTCCTGTATTTGGCTCTTAGAACATTTATATAGATTGAATGGAGGGATTCTAGATGCAAAACTTAATTTCACTTCGAAGCAATTAACCGTCAACTATAGGTCAGAAGAAATCGACTTAAGACAGGTAGCAGAATTATTAGATTCTATCGGTTATGGCCCTCAAATCAGCTTGGAGGATAATGAGGCCAAAAACAAACCGAAGAATGAATACAACAAAACTTTACTGATAAAAATGGGGATTGCGGGATTTTGCTTTGGCAACATTATGTTGCTCAGTTTCCCAGATTACCTAGGACTAACAGGAATCGAAAAGGAGTATAGCCAATTCTTTAGGTATCTCAATTTAATCCTTTCGATTCCAGTGGTGTTTTATGCTGGAAGCGATTATTTCACTTCGGCCCTCAAAAGTGCCAAACAGAAATTTGCCAATATCGATGTGCCTATTGCCATAGGCCTGTTAGTGCTCTTTACGAGAAGCGCTTATGAAGTTGTTGCTCAAGTTGGCCCCGGCTATTTCGATTCTCTCGTGGGCTTGGTCTTCTTTTTATTGATCGGGAAGTGGTTTCAGGATAAAACCTATTCGGCACTTTCCTTCGATAGAGATTACCAGTCCTATTTCCCATTGGCTATTCAGAAGAAAGTTGAGAATGTTTTTCTGCCGGTACCAGTAAAAGAACTGAACAAGGGAGATGAGATTATGGTGCGCAATGGCGAAGTGCTACCTGCCGATGCCATTTTAATAGATGATTTTGCTTCTATCGACTACAGTTTTGTAACAGGTGAGTCTGTGCCTGTGATGAGAAAGAAAGGCGATTATGTTTATGCCGGAGGAAGGCAAATAGGAAAACAAGTGCGCTTTATTGTTCAAAAGGAAGTTTCTCAAAGCTACCTCACTCAATTATGGAATAATGATGCCTTTGCTAATAAAGAAGTGCAGTTAAGCCTGATCGACAGGGTAAGTAGATACTTCACTGTTTTGGTGTTAGCAATTTCGATAGGGGCAGCCATTTACTGGCAATTGAATGACCCAACCCAAACTTGGTTGGTTTTCACCTCAGTTTTGATCATTGCATGTCCATGTGCTTTGGCCCTCTCAACACCATTTACATTAGGTAGTATTATGCGGGTTTTTGGACGAAATCATTTCTACCTGAAAAATGCAGAAGTCATTGAGCAATTGAATGCTACCAACACAATCGTTTTTGATAAGACAGGTACCATCACAG
>JBLIKG010000246.1:0-3990 GCA_047636255.1 Roseivirga sp.
GGCGGTACTCAAATTGTTGAATTTAGAAGAGTTGGCCCGAAAATCTTAATGGTTCAACCTAACTATGACTACAGAGCGGTTTCAGACAATCCGAATGAAGTCACTGCGGTTAAACAAGCTTTTGCAGAATCTGTTTTAGAAGGCTTTAAAGTAGAAGCTGAAGAAGACGGCAAAGTATTGGTAGACATGACGTCAATTCTAATTTCAGACGCACATGGCGTAGTTAATACGCTCAACAGATCAAGACAAGGCTCATATCGATTAGACGCCAACCGTTCGGCCATCTACCCGCCTATGCTTAAGAATTTCCCTAAGAACTCTGAATTTGAAGCAACCATAACCTTTACAGGATCAGCTACAGGAGGCTTTATCAGAAGCGTAACACCAAGTCCAGATGCGGTGACGGTAAGAATGCATTCCTCATTTGTGGAACTGCCTGATAACGGTTATAAAATGCGCAAATTCGATCCTAGAGCGGGTTACTTTGGCGGTAGCTATATGGATTACGCTACTCCTATTCAGGAAGACATTACCAAAAGATACATTTCAAGACATCGCCTTGAAAAGAAGAATCCAAATGCAAAAGTGAGCGAGGCTGTTGAGCCTATCATTTATTATGTGGACAGAGGAGCTCCAGAACCTATCAAATCAGCTTTGATTGAAGGCGCTAGCTGGTGGAACCAAGCTTTTGAAGCAGCTGGTTTTACAAATGCTTTCCAAGTACGAGAAATGCCAGCCGATGCTGACCCACTTGATGTACGCTATAACTTAATTCAATGGGTACACAGATCTACCAGAGGTTGGTCTTACGGTTCATCTGTCACTGACCCTAGAACTGGAGAAATTATCAAAGGACATGTGAGCCTCGGTTCACTTCGTGTGCGTCAAGACTTTTTAATTGCCCAAGGTTTACTTACTCCTTATGAAAATGGAACTACACCAGACCCAAGACTTTTGGAATTGGCTATTGCGAGACTACGACAACTTTCGGCACATGAAGTAGGCCATACCATTGGTTTGGCTCATAGTTATGCATCGAGTGCCGATACCAAAGATGGAAGAGCTTCGGTAATGGATTACCCTCATCCTCAAATCGACCTCGTTAATGGCAAAATAGATATCAGCAATGCATACGATACTGGCATTGGCGAGTGGGATAAAGTAGCCATTACATATGGTTATCAAGTATTCCCTAACGGAACAGATGAAGACAAAGCTTTGGATGGCATAATCGAAGATTATCTAAAAGAAGGTTTGCATTTTATTACAGATTCTGATTCAAGAAGTGCTGGCGGTGCCCACCCTTTCTCCCACCTTTGGGACAGCGGAAAGAATCCTGTTGACGAATTGAACCGATTGATGACGGTTCGGGCTGTGGCCCTAAAGAATTTCTCTGAAAAGAACATTGCCATGGGTCGTCCAATGACTACGTTAGAAGAGGTTTTTGTACCAATGTACATGTTGCACAGGTATCAACTAGAGGCGGCCGTAAAAGTGATCGGAGGTGCCTATTATAATTACAAACTGAGAGGCGATTCACAGCCCCTTCAACGCACTGTTCCAGTAAATGAGCAAGAAGCTGCCTTAAGCGCTTTAGTGAACGTAATCAAGCCAGAAAACTTGGCAATCCCAGAGCATATCCTTAAGCTTATTCCACCAAGGACCCCTGGTTTTGGGAGGTCAAGAGAAACATTCAATGTCCGCACTGGTGTTCTTTTTGATGCCGTTGCTCCTGGAGAATCCGTTGCCGGTGCTACAATGAGTTTTATATTCAATGCTCAAAGGGCAACTAGATTAGTGCAGCAAAAGGCAATGGACAGTAATCAATTGGGTTTAACGGATGTTATCAATGAAATTAAAAAAGTAGCCTTCCAAGCCAATTATCAGGGTTATGAAGCTGAGCTTCAAAAAGTGGTTGCTGATAGACTTGTCAATCAGTTAATGGAATTGAGCATGAGCAGTCAAGCTTCATCTTCTGCACAATTGGAAGCCATGGCAAACTTGAGGGCCATTAAAGATCAATACACAGGTGGTTCGGGCTTTAATAAAGAGTTAGCGATCAAGATTGATCGTTTCCTTCAAAACCCTAAAGAAGTAGAACCAGTGGATGCTTTATCTCCTCCAGATGGATCCCCAATCGGAACAGACATGCAAGATTGGTGTTCATTCGGTAATAATTGATTTCAAAGTACTCAAAACAGAAGTAGAAAGAGCCGTGAAAATGTGGCTCTTTTTACTTCTGTTTACTTTTGAAAGAATGCATCGTCTAAGTGTTAACGCAAAATTTTTATGAAGAAAAGAAACATACTCTCGCTCATCCTCATTATCGTTTCGCTTTTTTGTCTTTACCCCGGCTTAACCAAACCCATCATTCTCATTCATATCGGAGCTAAAATACCTATGCTTGGTGAGATAGAGCTTTTTGAAAGGACTCAAAGCGTATTAGAGAGTATTGATTCACTTTTCGAAACGAATAATAACCTAGTAGCGTGGATGATCCTTATTTTTTCAGTAGTCGTGCCTATCCTTAAGGCGGTCATTTTACTTACAATCTTGGCTTTTAAAAAACTACCCTTCCGCAAATACCTTTATCGATTTGTAAGCCTTATTGGCAAATGGTCCATGGCTGATGTTTTCGTAGTAGGTGTATTATTGGCTTTTTTGGCTACGGGTGAAAATGAAAGCATTCGTGCGGAGTTGTTTGAAGGCTTTAACTACTTTGCCTCTTATTGTATTATCTCTATTATTGGTATTCAGGTTATGGATATTAAGGAAGAGGAATTATGAATCTCGAAGAAACTCATCAATTCTTAATTGACCTTTTAAAAGCGCATCAGCCTTATCTAAAAATTAATATTGAAAAACCCAACCAATTTGAAGTAAAGGGAACTAAAGAGGCCATGCAAGGCAAACAGAAAGTAGATGGTTTTTACTTCGCAACCGTAGTACCAAAGCCTAAAGACATTCGGCTCTACTTCTTTCCTATTTACACCCACTCTGTGCATTTTGAAAGTCAACTTTCAAATGCGCTTAGAAAGTATCTCAAAGGGAAAAGCTGTTTTCATATTAAACCCCTCAATCCAGATATAGCTTCTGAAGTTAAAAATATGATTCAATTAGGGGTTGACTTATACAAAAGTGAAGGCCTAATCTGATATGTTAGCAGTCTCTATTACGATCTATATCCTGCTCACCTTATTGATTGGCTATTGGGCATCTAGGAAAATCAAGACTTCTTTAGACTTTACGCTGGCTGGCCGTAAGCTCTCCTTTTTGTTTGTGGGGGTCACCATTTTTGCCACTTGGTTTGGACCAGAGCTTGTTATGGGAATGCCTGCGCTATTTGCCAAAAATGGTGTCCAAGGCATTATTACCGATCAATTTGGCACGCTCCTTTGCTTGGTACTCGTAGCAAGATTCTATACTAAGAAGATGTATAGAATGAATATCGTCACCATCAATGATTTTTTCAGGAACCGCTTTAGCCCGGGTATAGAAACTTTCACTTCGATTGTCAATTTAGTGGTCTACACTTCTTGGATTGCAGCTCAATTCTTGGCCTTAGCGCTTATTTTCAACTCTTTATTTGGAATCACAATTTTCTGGGGTGTAATCATTGGGGCAGTTATTGTAGTGATTTATACCTATTTAGGTGGCATGTGGGCTGTCTCTTATACCGACCTGATTCAAAGTATTTTCATCATTTTAGGCTTGGCATTACTGCTATATGATATGCTTGGGAAGTCAGTACCTCTCAAGGACATGATCGCAGAGAAACCTAAGGATTTTCTGGACTTTCTACCCAAACCTAACCTGCTGAGCTGGATAGATTATATGGCTATGTGGCTCACCTTTGGAATTGGTGTCATTGCTTCGCAAGAAATTTATCAACGGGCACTATCGGCTAAATCCGAGAAAAGTGCCGTTCGAGGCGTGTATTTGAGCGGGATTCTGCTTTTCGTAGTAGGCATTATTCCGATTCTGCTTGGT